>CAKZOW010000001.1 GCA_937138345.1 uncultured archaeon
CCCCAAGCGCTACGGCACCCACAATAGAAGTTATTGCAAAAAAATACACCCAATATTTCATGGTGTAATTTTAACATTTAGTTTTTTGATTCCTATTTATTCTGCCCACACAAAACCGTTTTCTGCATTGTGAGTGGCCCAAGAGAACCACATCTCGTGGTAACCCGGCAATACCGCACCATTCGAATCGCTGACAGAAATAGATCCATTAGAAGCAACGGCGCTCAGTACACCAGCAGAGGTCTCAAGAGTTGCGACGCCTTTCTCAAGGAGTGCAGCCCGTGGAAATGCCGCAGAGCTATCTTTAAGTGGTACTACATACATTAATTCTTTCCCGTCATATCGGGTGTCTGTATTTGAGATAGGGAAGATGTATTGATCATTCTGTTCGTAGTCACCATAAGGGTAAAACCCATAGGCACGCAGGTTACCAGTTTTTCTGGAAAGAACGGTCCCCGTTGGGTATTTAGCAATGAATGCATCTAAGGTAATGAGGTCTGAATCAATCACACTTAGTTTTTCTCCTGTTTCAGAACCTATAACTGCCTCACCCTTTGCTTGAGACCAGAGTGTTTCGGTTGCTCGATCAAACATAAGAAGATTTGATTCCCACAGTAGACCACTCACTCCGAATGTAGTTACTTCTGAAGCAAGATTTCTATCAAAGACAATTCCTGACCCACACAACGGACAGAAAGTTACCGAAACATTTTTTCCACCAACGGTATCGTTCACAATCTCATGCCACACCAAAACAGTGTACGGGTAGAAACGAGACTCACCATTAATAGAGACTGCCAACCCTTCAGTTTGTCCTTCCTCAACTCTTTGAGCTTCAGCAATCGAAATAAATTGAGGATTGTCGATTGAAGGGATTCCATCTTTGCCTGGGCCTCCGTTAAGTACTTGGTCCAAAGGAATGGAGGCGATACTGGTGTCTGTAGAGAGTCCTTGCCCGGAAAATGCTTGTTCCACAGCTTTTTGCTCTATTTCAGCCACAGAAGATTCTGGAGCAGGGATATCTTGGCCAGAGAGAGCCAGAAGCAGGCTTGCGAGCAGGTTGCGTAATGTTTCGATGATGTCCATAAATAATAGTTTAAGTAATAATTGTAATGTAAAGTCTACTATACATTTAGATATAACACAACTAAATAATTTCTTTTGGCCTGTATTGGAGGGCCTCAAGGATATGATGAGATGTAATAGAAGGGGAAGATTCTAGATCCGCTATTGTCTGAGAGATCTTGATAAGTTTATGGTATACGCGAGGGGAGATATCTAATTTTTTAGATGCATCATCCAAAATGACTTTTGCTTCTGGGTCAATAACAAGCGTTGATATTTTTTGTGAAGGAATAACGCTGTTCAGGGCTCCCGGCCCAAGGCGTCCATGTTGAACCCTGCGGGCAGCAATTACGCGGAGCTTAACAGCAGAGCTTGCTTCTGAAGAAGAACCTTTTGAAAGGAGTTTCGTATGTTCTATCTTGGGAACTTCAATCCAGAGATCGATACGATCCATGATTGGACCAGAGAGTTTGCGTCTGAATCGGCGTTCGTCAGCTGGCGTGATGAGGGAACCAGAGCGATACACCTCAGAAGGAGGATTCATCGCAGCAAGAAGAATAAAGTTAGCAGGGAAAGTGACAGATGCTTTTGATCTACTGATACGTATTTTCTTTTCTTCGAGAGGTTCACGGAGGGATTCGAGAACTCGCTTGTCGAACTCAGGAAATTCATCAAGGAAAAGGACGCCATTATGTGCCAGAGTTACTTCTCCGGGTTTTGGGGATGCGCCACCGCCAATCACTGAGACGTATGAAGCAGTGTGATGGGGAGCACGTAAAGGGGGAGTTTGGATCAGTGGATTCGTGAGCACTCCCATACATGAGTGAATCATCGTGGTCTCTATCTGTTCATCAGCAGAAAGGTCTGGCAAGATTGAACAAAATGCTTGGGCGAGCATCGTCTTCCCAGTACCAGGCGGTCCATAGAGAGCGACGTTGTGTCCTCCTGCCGCAGCAATCTCGAGCGCTCTTTTTACGGAGGACTGCTCAATGACATGAGAGAAATCGACAGCATAACCGTTTTTAAAATCCCTTGGGGAGTAAACAGTTTTCTCAATGAGATGTTCTCCGTTTGGAGTCTCTGCTTTTTCTTGTTGGAGATGAAGTACGAGCTCTAAAATAGTTGATACCCCATAGATAGTAACTCCATCAATAATCGATGCCTCATCAGCGTTCACTTTAGGTAGGTACAATTCTGTAAAACCAGATTCCTTTGCAGCATGAGCAATTGATAATGCACCAGCAATAGGTTTTACGCTCCCATCAAGGGCAAGCTCACCCACAAAGAGTTTATTATTAGCCTCAAAAGAAATTTCATTTTCATCATCAGCCAAGAGCATGCCAATAGCGATGGGTAAGTCAAAGAGAGGGCCCTCTTTTTTAAGGTGAGCTGGAGATAAAGAAACAATAATTTTCTTTTGTTTTATTTTTGCTAAACCAGAATTCTTCAGAGCAGCAGCAATTCTTTCACGAGACTCTTCGATGGCTTTGTCGGCCAATCCCACAATGGTGCAGCCCGGAATCCCTTTTGATGAGATATCAACTTCAATTTCAATAATATGAGGTGAGGCAAAATCAGATTGCGCAGTATAAATCTTTCCCAGTTGCATGATCTAACCATCCTAGCAAGATATTTTTAAAGAGAACTTAACAAATTGAATATAGAAAAACTCATCCCGAACGGAATGAGTTTTGCGAGAGTTAGTCAGCGTGAGTAATACAGGTTGTTGCCGCTTTGTTTGCTTCTAGTCGCGCAGGGCTGATAGATTCTTTACAAACATGACATGTCCCGTAGGTTCCTGCCTCTAGAGCATCCAGAGCTTGGTTTACATGGACCATTCTCATCTCAAGATCGTTAGTGATTGCTTGATTCCGTGAGAACACTTCTTGTTCATGGCCAGCCTCCAGAACGTCTGCTGGATTTTCGTCATTCATATCAGGCTCTTTTCCTACAAATCCTCCTGGATTTTCAGAATCAGCAACGGCAACTTCTCCCAACTCTTTTGATAAAAGTTCTTTTTCTTCATCAGAAATTAATGTAAATGGGAGTTCTTTTTTTTCTTGGAAGTTTTGGTGTTTTTTTATTGAGTCTGGAGATACTCCCAACACGATTATTCCTCTTCTTTGAAATTCTGTGAAATTATCTCTTAAGTTTTCTGCTTGAGTTGTACAACCAGGAGTCATATCTTTTGGATAGAAATAAAGAACAACCTGATGTCCTTTATAATCTTCTAATGAGATTTCTGCTTCTCGTCCATTAACTAATGCTTTGGCTGTGAATTGTGGAGCTTTTGTATTTGCTTCAAGTACCATAATTATATTATGTTTTAGAGATATATAAGTGTTAGTTTCGAATGTCGTATTAGATTTATAAATTGTAAGTAAATGATATTACTATGAAAGAATTACCAAAAGTAGGATTTGGAACATGGAAGTTAGATAAAAATAACTGTTCAAAATTAGTATATGAAGCAATAAAGATAGGATATAGACATATTGACTGTGCTTGTGATTATGGTAATGAAATTGAAGTTGGAATTGGAATTAAAAAAGCAATTAATGAAGGGATTTGTACTAGAGAGGAATTATTTATTACTTCAAAGCTTTGGAATACTTATCATAAAAAAGAACATGTTGAGATTGCATGTAGAAAATCACTTAAAGATTTAGGATTAGAATATTTTGACTTATATCTAATTCATTTTCCTATTTCATTAAAATTTGTACCAATAGAAGAGAGATATCCTCCCGAGTGGATCTATAATCCTTCTTCTACTGAAGCAAAAATGGAAGTAGAACATGTTCCTCTTTATCAAACATGGGAAGGAATGGAATTTCTTGTTAAAGATAACTTAGTTAGAGAAATAGGTATTTGTAATTATAATTGTTCGTTATTACATGATTTAATGAGTTATGCAACAATTAAACCAAAAGTATTACAAATTGAATCACATCCCTATTTAACTCAAGAAAATCTCATTAAAACAGCCAAAAACTATGGTATTGAAGTTGTAGCATTTTCTCCACTTGGAGCTCTCTCTTATTTTGAACTAGATATGGCACAAAAAGAAGACTCATTATTAGAGCACAAATCCATCCTAGAGCTATCACAGAAATATGAAAAAACTCCTGCACAAATTCTTCTTAGATGGGCAATTCAAAGAGGTACTAAAATTATTCCAAAATCCTCAAATAGTAATAGAATGAAAGAAAATATAGATGTTGATTCATTTCTACTCGAAGAACCAGATTTACGTTTAATTTCAAGCTTAAATAAGAATAAGAGATTCAATGATCCGGGAAAATTTTGTGAAGCTGCTTTTGGAACATTCCATAGTATCTATGATTAATTTTATTTACTCCTTAGAATTAGTTACTACTTACTAATTAGACAAACCAAAAGTTTATTAATGAAAAAGGTTTGGTTATGTTATGGAATTAATTTTGGAAAATGCTAAACTTTTCAAGAAAAGTATGGAGATTATCTCAGACATTGTATTAGAAGGAACATTTGTCTTTAAACAAGATTATATGGAGCTTGTGGCTCTAAATTCAAATAATGTAGTAATGGTTATTTTTAGACTTTTATCTACAAATTTTGAAAAATATGAAGTAGAGGAAGATAAACAAATTTCTCTTTCATTGGAACACCTCTCACAAGTATTAAAATCTTGTGATGAGTCAGGAAAGTTAACTCTTAAAATTGATGATAATGGAAAATTAGAATTGATTTCTGAAGGTAAAAATAAAAAAGAATTTGCTTTATCTCTTATTGAGTTTAATGATGATAACTTACAAAAAATCCCTAATTTATCATTTCCGGTTAAAATTGTATCGTCATCTGCAAATTTCACTAACGCAATTAGTGATTTGAGTTTTATTGAAGAAGGAGTATCTTGCAAAGTTGAAAATTCTGGATTTTTTATGGAAGGTAAAACAAATTCAATGAGTGGTAAAATTGAATTTAGTGAAAATGTTGATGTACAAATTAAAGAAGAAAAAAACTACCACTGCAGATACTCAATGGAATATCTTAAAAAGTTCATCAAAGCTGACAAATTAGTAAACACAGTAGAACTTAGTTTTAATGATGATTTTCCATTAAAAGTTGAGTATAAATTAGTTGACAAATTATTACTTGGTTTCATTCTTGCTCCTAGAGGAGAAGAATAAACTTTTATTTTTTACTTTGGATCTAAAATAGGCGAGCTTTGAGTCTAAGTGGATTCAGACTTATGAATTGTCTTATTTTGAAATTCTTTTTTCTTTTTGGTTGTGAATAAAATTTAAATACTTATTTTTTATAATTTTCTTATGAATTTATTTGATGGAGCAATTATTTTATTATTTTCTGCAATAATTGCATTACTTGGAACTTATATTACTTTTAGTATTTTTAATAAGGTACTTCAAGAAAATTATAGAAGACCTTGGCTTTTTGTGGGTATTTCTACTATTTTTTTCGCATTATCCCAATTCTTACGATTCTCTTCTTCTTTTTTTGATGTAAAACTAGGAACTGAGGAAATTACTTTGTATGTCGAATATATTTTAGAGTTTATTGCTATGTCTATTTTAGTATATGGATTAATTTTAGAACTCTTTATTTTAAAATTCTATAAAGGAAAGTTCGTCAAAATGAAGTTAATACCCGTTCAAGAAGGAACTTTAGGAGGAGAATTAGATTTGAATGTTTCTAAAGGATCATCATATATTGCAGTTAAAAAAGATAGAAAATTTTTAAAAGAAGAATTTTCTATGGCGACAAAAAGAGGATTTGAAGGGTTTTTAATTACAGAGGAAAACCCAAGAGATATAAGATTGAAGTTTGGTTTATTGAAAACACCAATTGCTTGGATTAATCAAAGTGATGCTGCAGATAAATCTTCTTATGTTAAAAATGAAATGCTTGATGAGAGTTCTGAAGAAGTAGATCCACTTCAGTTAAATAAAATAATTAATTTTATTGATAATTTTGTAGAACAAGCATCCGCTCCGTTTATTATGGTTGATTTGAATTTGATTTTGAGAATGAATAATTTTACAATAGTTCAAGAATTTCTAAGATATATATCAAATAAATCGGATAAATCAAATGGAATTTTAATTTGTTTGATTAATGAAGATTTAGTGAAAGACTTCCAACTTGGAGAATTAAAAGAATTTTTGAATGTTTTAGAGTAACATTAAAAACCCTTGATGACTTTGACATCTTTAGATTGTTCTTCTCCTTCCCACATTAATTGACCCTGTCTGTAAACTTTATGGATTCTTAAAAAAGGAATAATATGTCTATTTCCATCTGTGTCATAAAATTTTGCAGATATAGGAGAAGCACCTATTTCTATTGA
The DNA here is from genome assembly GCA_937138345.1 of uncultured archaeon. GTDB lineage: Archaea > Nanobdellota > Nanobdellia > Woesearchaeales > UBA583 > UBA583. The sequence goes on from CAKZOW010000001.1 coordinate 6,416, forward strand.
ATCTAATTCTATTGTTTGTTCTTCTCCTGATCTATTTGTAAATACAATTTCATGACCTTTTACTTCTCCATTATGATAGAGTGTGTAGAGAAATTTATGGGTGTTAAATATCACCTCAGGAGGATTCTTTGAATCCTCCGAAGCACTGGAAGGACTTGAGTCCTGAGAAGGACTTGACTCTCCTTTTTCCATCTGTTCCTTGAATTCTCTTAGTTCTTTTGTTTGTTTATCTTCTTCCATTTTATTTACTTAAATATTACATAAATTAGAAATTAATTTATGAATGTTCAAAGTTATTTGAACAATCCTTTGATTCTATTTAAGAATCCTTTGTCTTTGAGTGTTTTAGCATAATCATGCAAGATTTCTTTTTGTTTTTGAGTTGTCTTTTTAGGAATATCAACATTTACTTTAATATATAAATCTCCTTTTGAATCGTAATTGAAGTAAGGCAATCCTTTTCCTTTTAGTCTTAAAATTGAACCTGATTGTGTTCCTTCTGGAATTTTAACACTTAATGTTTTATCAAAATGTTTGAATTCAATTTCATCACCTAAAATTGCTTGGATAAAGTTAATTTCTAGATTTTTGTATAAATCTGAGCCATCCACATCATATTCTTTATCTTGTTTAACGTAAATTTTTAGATATAAATCTCCATAAGAACTAGTCTGAGAATCATAAGATCCTTTTCCTTGAACTCTTAGTGTAACTCCTGACTCGATCCCTTTAGGAATTTTAATAGTAACTGTTTCTGGTTTTGATTTAGAACCCTCTCCGTGGCAGCTTTTACATGGATTTTTAATTTGTTTTCCAGTACCATGACATGTACTACAAGGTCTTTGTGTCCTAATTGAACCTAAAATCGATCTTTGTGTTTCAATTACTATTCCTGAACCATTACATGTTGAACATGTTGTTACATCGCTTGGATCCTCTGCACCCTTACCATTACAGGAATCACATTTTTCATCTCTTTGAATTGAGATATCTTTTTCAACACCAAAATACACATCTTCTAAGGAAATTTCTGTTTGTGCATATACTCGTGTGTCTTTTTGTTGTCTGGAGGCACCTTGTCTTCTAGATCCTCCTCCTCCAAAACCACCAAAGCCAAATTGTTCAAAAATATCATCAATATTAATTCCAAAGTCTTGAGGATTGAAACCACCTCCACCTCCAAAACCACCAAATCCTTGAGGTCCATCTGCTGAACCATAAGTATCATATTGTTGTTTTTTTTGGTCGTCTAAGAGAACTCCTGCTGCTTCATTAATTTCTTTAAATTTTTTCTCAGCATCATCTTCTTTAGAAACATCTGGATGATATTTTCTTGCTAATTTTTTATAGGCTTTTTTAATTTCTTCTTTGGAAGCTCCTTTTTCAACTCCTAGTATTTCGTAATAGTCTTTAACCATTTTGATTCCATTAAAATGGGAAAGAGACAAGAACATAGTGTCTAGTATCTTTAGCCATTTTTATCTAAAAATACTAAAAGTTCATCATTTATAAATATTTTTCTCAAAGTTGGAAAAAAATTAAATTAATTAGGATTTGTGAGATAATAAATTACTTATTTTGAATAAATTTTAACCATGCATTAAGATGTGTTGATTCTTTATGAAACGTATTAACATATGAATTTACAGTAGGTTTTTGTTGTGAGTGTAAATTCGAAACCCCTTGAAAATGTACATAGGTTCCTTCAATTCCTTTCATAAACTCACTATAACTTTCATCAACTTGAAATAAGATTGGTGTTTTTGAGAAATATTCATCATATATTTTTCTTATACTCTTTGCTAATACCATTCCTTCTTTATAACAAGAAAGATTTCTGGAAAGATTTGGATTTAAAATAATACCATCTAAGGAATTTCTTTCACGAATCAATTCTTCTAATTCTAAGTCAATCCCTTCTCTCATTTCTGCTAAAGATTGTGGATTCTCAGAAGGATTTTCAATTAATATATAGTGGTCAGGTTTTATTTCAAACATAGGATGATCATAGAAAAGACCTTCAGAATCATTTCTAAAATGACTATCAATGTGAAGAATCCTGGGTATTGTTTTCATAGTTAAAGAAGTAGAAATTATTTTATAAATTAATTTGAGTATGGTTGTTATTTATCAGGGCAAAAACTGAGTTTTTCAAGTAATGATACTTTTTGATCGCGAGTAAATTTGTCGAGATGAACTACATCTAAACCTTTTAATTTTACTGTTGTTGTGAGAGTTTGATTTATAGTAAAGGTGTGTTGACTTGATGAAAACGAGTAATTAAAAATATTTTCTCTTCTCTGTTTTTTTGTTTCATATGATGAATTTACACCAAAAATCTCAGTAACATATTTTTTCATATTTCTGTTAATTGTTATTTAACAAAGAAGATTATAATAGATCATCATCAATATCAATTTCTTCGATATCTAGATCGTCTTCATCTAATTCCATTGTGGATGCTTCTTGTTTTTTTTCTTCTTGAATTTCTTCTTCAGATACTTCTTTAAGCTCAATTTCCATAACTTGATTTACAAGAAATTGTGGTTCTCCAGTCATATTGTTAGTTGAAACATTTCCTCCTAATTTTGCCTTAGCTCCGATAATTTGTTTTGAAAATAATTTGTATTTATCAACATCTTCAGTAAGACCAATAATTTCTTCTGATGTTTTTTTAGATAATTGTTCTGCTCTGTCACGAAATGCTACTAGGCCTAAAGAACCTGTTCCATCGTCCCCAATAATATTCATAATTGGCACTTTTGTTGCTTCAACTTCTCCGTGTTCTGGGCATTTTTGTGAATCTTCATCTTGAAACACTTTTTTGAAACATTGAGGACATCCTAAATAAAATCTCGGGATATCTACATCTGCAATTGTAACATCTAACTCAATATTTCTATCTCCTTCTTCAATTTCTGAGATTTTTTTTGCTGTAAAATCAATTGACCCAGACATTTGTTTTACTTCAACAGTTTCTCCTTCTGGATTAATTTGAATTTCTGAATAAGGTCCATAATGAATTTCAATCCTATTTGAGTTTGTATTTTCTCTAGTATATGCATTGTGAATTTTTAATACGTCACTATCATTTACTTGTTCTAATAGCGGTGTTTTGTCATTCCAAAATACTATTCTAATAATTCCTGTTTCATCTCCTACAAGAACTGATTGTACTGAACCTTCCCCTCCTGAGCTGGAGGAAAATGTTACTTTATCATATTTTCTAAGAACTTTACAAAGAAGAGATGTTGGTGTTTTTGGTTCTGTAATTTCTTCGATTTTGTGAAGATCTGCAGTTTTTTTTGGTTTTTCTGCATCTAATTTAATATCTAATTCATTAGCTACAATGTAAATTGCTCCTTCTTCACTCACTAAACCTGAGAGCTCATTAACCTTATCTACAATAAGTTTTTCAATTTCTTCTTTTGATTTTGAAGATTTTTCAATAAGGTTTTCTAATAATTTTTCTTTCTCAGACATTCTAGTATATATGCGGTTATCATTTTTATAAAGCTTTGGGTTATGAACTGTCGAATAGTGAAAGTACAACTTCTTTTATGCTGTAACTAATTTTTCACTAGATACTACATTTTCTTTTCTATATCTCTCTTTTGTTTCTTGAATTAACTCATGCATTTTTTTATGCATACTCTTAATCTTTTCATACATATGACTACTAGAACTTTTATCTTTTAAATTTAAATATAGAGGGTTCTCATCTATTCTAAATTTATTATAATCGAATTTTAAATTAGAATCTAATTTATTTAAAATATGTTGAGTTAATTGGATATTTTTATTGTAATCTTTTACATGTTCAATAATCTCTCTTTTTTGCTCTAGCGATAATTCTGAATTTGATGAGCCAAAAAGAACTTCACAGCCTGTTAGAACTTGTCTTAAATTTCTTAAAATATCAAGTAACCTGATTTGTTCTTTGGTTAGTCCTTTATTTTTGTTATTCTTTCCTAAAATTGTATCTAATAAACTCATCCTTCTACCCTCCCAATAAGGTCTGCTGTTGCGGCACCCATTGAAGCTAAAATAATATTTGCAGCAACTAAATTATATACTTCTGTGAATGAGAGAGGAAAATAAATTTTGTTAAATAATAGGTTTACAAATAAAATAGTTATAATAGATACAAAAAATAGAGATGTTGCTCTTAGAGGTATGAATTTCATTACTATGTGTTTTTCAATTTTTCTAAATCCTGTGAAATAGAGCATACCTATTATGATAATTAATGCTACAATATACATCAGAGTTGCTCGAATTGGATCTAAATATAGTGCAATGTCTGCTGCTTTTGCAAATGCAAAATGTCCCATTACACCAATAAATGCTCCAATAAATCCTTTTACAAAATCTTGTGTTGTTATTTTTTTTAAAGGTGAACTAATTGAAGACTTAAGATTTTTCTCTAATTTTTCCAGCTCTTTTAATGCTTGTTCTTCAGAATGAATTGTTTTTTGATCTCCTTCTAGATCTTGTCTCTCCATTTCCTCAAGTTTAAGTTCTTCTCCTAAAATTTTTTCTTCATTATCTAAGATTCTTTGTTGGTTTTGTAAAATTAAATCTAATTTTTCATTAAGTTCCGATTTTGCTGAAGAGGTTTTTTCTTTCATTTTGGATAAGAGATTATTTAATTGAAGCAATGTCAATCACATAGGTTCCTTCTTGAACTTTGTAAATTACTGGTTTTTCTTTTCTCATCAATTGATTAATATCGAGCTCATATTTCCCAGGAGAGATTATTCTCACATTTTCTAATTTCAAAATAATTGGTTGATCTGATTTATCAATATCGACTACTTCTTCGAGTTCTTTTAAAATCATATCTTTTGATTCTTTTGTAAGTTCAATTTCCTCATTATTTTGAGGCATTGTTTTGATATAGAGGAATGCTTTTCTTCCACATTCTGGACACCCTTTAAGAATAGCGTCAGAAGTGTTATCATATACAGTATCGCATCCTAAACATTGGTGTGGCATAGAGATTATGAACTTTTAAGTTTTATAAATATTTGTTGTACTTTTAAGGAAAATTATGACTATAAAAAACACTATACTTTATAAATTATCGATTTTCAATATATACTATATGAAGTTTATTGAGATTGCACAAGTATTTGAAGAATTAGAATCTACTTCAAAAAGACTTGTAAAAATTACTTTGCTTAGAGATTTTATTGAAAAAAATGAGAAAGAAGCAATTATTATTTTTGATATGATTTCGGGAAATTTTCAAAGAAGAATTAATAAAAAAACTTTGGGTATTTCTCTTAAAACTCTCTTTGATGTTTTAGCATTTATTTCTAAATCAAATCAAGCAAGTATTGAAAAGAAATTCTCAAAAATTGGTGATGTAGGTCTCATCGCACAAGAATTATTTGAAGGGTCTAAGCAACAGTCCCTTTCAACATCAGATTTAACTCTTCAATCAATTTTACATACATATGATAAAATTTCACAAAAAACAGGTACTAATTCTAACAAAAATAAAAAAGAATTAATTTCTCAGCTTTTTCTTAATGCTAAAAGTGCACTTGAATATAAATTTTTAGCTAGATTATTTATCGATGATTTAAGAGTTGGAGTCTCTGAGGGAGTTCTAAAAGAAGCATGTGTGAGTTATGTTTTTCCTTATGTAGAATCAATTCATATTGAATGTAGTAATTGTTCTCATATCAACTTAGCATTACAAACATGTACTAAATGCCAAGAACCCCTTGATACTAAAAATCCTACCTATACGCTTGATATTTTTGATATGAAAACTCCAAAAGAAATTAAAGGTCTCAATCATTTTGTTGATACTCGAGATTCTGAAGAGTCTCTTTGTTATATTTTAAGAAATGCTTCTAAAGACCAACTTCTTGTTTCCCAAAATCCAAGAGAGATATACAATGGATTTTTGAAATTATTTGAAAAAAATTATAATGTTTTGAATGATTTTTCTCTTGTTTTTGAGTTAATAAAAAAAGATATTACTTCTTTGCTTCATGCGAAAATTCAATTAGGAATTCCACTAAGATCAATGCTTGGATCACGAGCAAATACTGTCGATGAAGCATTCTCTTTTACTGGAAAACCCTCTTTTATTGACTATAAATATGATGGACTCAGAGTTCAAATTCATAATGATCATGGAAAAGTAACTTTATTCTCTCGTAATTTAGATACTATTACTAAACAATTTCCAGAAGTTGTAGATTTTATTAAGGATAACTTTTCAGATATGTCATTTGTAATTGATTCAGAATGTGTTGGATATGACTTTGAAAAACAAGAATTCTTGCCATTCCAATTACTCTCTAGAAGAATTATGACTAAAGATATTAATGAAGTAAGTCATATTAATGTTGCATTACGTATTTTTGATATAATGTATTTAGAAGGAGAAACATTACTTGAGTTAGGCTATCTTGAGAGAAGAGATAAAATGGAGACATTATTAGTTGGTCGTGAGTTAAAGCAAAGGAAATATGCTAAAATAAAATAGTTAATCTACAGTAAATAATACACTGTCATGCTCTACGTCCCACAATCCAATTCTTGCGCCAGCATCTAACCAACCATGTGCATAATTGAGTGCTGCAAATGCATTGATGTAGTCTCCTTGTTCTTTGAAATGACCTGCATCACTGTAATAGCTTTGTGCCATATTGAGATAATCTTTTGCAATTGTATCTAAATGTGTTTTTTTAGGTGAAACTAACTTGAGTTTTTTTAGAGCCCTTCCTGTCACATCAAAATATTTTGCTAATTTCTCATCTGTGATTTCTCTTTGTATAGAATTTGACATTTTACAATCTTGTTACTTTTTCTTGATGTCCACAAGCTTTACATTTCTTAATACCACCTTCTTCGATTAATTCTGTATCTGGAGATGTACAATGAGGACATTCTACATATTCTGTATAATATTTTTGAATACCTTTGTTTAAAATTGCAGGCTGAAATCTAGAGTGAAGAATAACCTCTCCTCTGTTTGCATTAAGATCTCCTCTCACACCTACAAATTTTAACATAAATTTGTGCATGTGTTCTTGGTCTCTTGCTAAATGTTTTGCAATTTCCCCAAAATTTCTAATTTGTGTTCTAGTTTTTACGAGTCTACCTGATACTTCTGGCACTACAAATCTTTCTTTTTTGTATAATACTTCAGGCAATTCAGAATAAGCTTGGTCTAATAATTGTTCGTATACTTTGTCATCCATAGTATAGATAAGAAGTTTAGATTTATAAAAGATAGTGTTGGAAATTACTTTGGTTTAATGAAAAATATTTATTAATCTCTAATGTTTTACTGAGCTATGAAACTCTCAACAATACTTTTACTTAGTGGTGTTATTTCACAACCGCAAATAGTTGCTAAAGAGGAACTTGACATAGAATCATATAGAGTTCTCGAACATGGTATTTGTATGTTACTTGAGGGAGAAATAATTCATCCTAGTCATTATCTAAAATATGAGCGTATTGCTAAGAGTATTATCGAACAAATTGAAGAAAGGGGATCTTTGCTTAGAGATAATACTCTTACACCATACGTCCATGATGGAAAACTCGATGTTTTATGTACAATTTATTCCTATGCCAAAGAAGAGTTTGAACCACATTTATAAATAATGATTGGTTTATTACTATTATGACAAATACACAAGATTTTGAAGAT
>CAKZOW010000002.1 GCA_937138345.1 uncultured archaeon
CAAGTCCAATTCCTGAACTTGCTCCTGTAATTAAAGTGAGTGGTCTTTTCTTTGCCATAGTTTAATTATGAATTGAGTTTATATAAGTATAATTGTTTTAGTATAAAAAAATTTATAAACTTATTTATATATAAAATCATATGTATAAAGGAGTTTTATTATGGATTACATTACTATTACTAGTATTTGTAGGTAATTCTTCAGTTATAACTATTTCTTCTTGTAATCAAGAACTTAATTTATCTTATCCTTTAAATGAATACAGTGTAAATCAATCACTGACTTTTTCAAGTGGGAATTGTCTAAATATAACATCAGATAATGTTAAACTAAATTGTAATGGACATACCATCACTGGAAATAATTTTTCAGGAAGTTATGCTATTTATCTTAATTCTGTTTCCTATACTAATATCTCAAATTGTCATTCTCGATTTTTTGAGAGAGGGTTCTACCTGTTAAATTCTAATTATAATAATATCTCTCATTCAACTAGTAATTTTTATCCTGGAAATAGTTGGGGATTTAGACTAGATAGTTCTGACTACAATATTTTTTATAATGTTTCAAGTTCACATAAGGCATTTGGATATGAAAACTATATTGGAGGTTCACATAGCAATGTCATAAATTATTCTGCATTTAATGATAATTCATATGGGATTACTTTGTGGAGTGGGAATAGTGGAATGGTGGAAAATTTTCAAACAAATAATAATTCTAATTATGGTATTTGGATTAATTCAAATGATAACTTGATACGTAATGGAGAATCTAGAAATAATGGTGAAGGAATTAGATTGTATACGTCAAGTGGAAATGATATTATTAATGTTAATTTTGTTTCAAATAATAATTATGACATTTGGTTTAGAACTTGGGATCCTGGGAATCCTGGTACTTACTCAATTAATAATAACTTTTCTAATAATTCTATTACAAATGCTTCTCTAGTATCTGGAAACTTTAATTTTGAAAATAACACTATTGTTGGAAATACTTATTTATTAAATGGAAGCGGCACATTATGCTTTCCCCCAGGATTAGAATATTTATGTGATATCAATCCAATTTATTCTTTGTCTGTTACTTCTCAGGTTATTAGTACTAATTCTATTTTTTATAATGGGAATATTTTTATTGCTTTGTTAGGAATAGTTTTGTATTTAATGTTATAATTATTTCTTAAACTCAAGTTCTCTCTTTAAATCTTCTAAAGTATCTCTTAGTTTAATTGCTGTTTCAAAGTCAAGATTCTCGGCTGCTTTTGCCATTTGTGCTTCAAGATCTGCAATTTTTTGTTTGACATCACTTTCTGCCATGTGTTTGATTCCTTTAACTTCTCTTTTTTTCTCTTCTACTTTTTTAATGACTGTTTTTGGAACTATTCCATGTTCTTTGTTATACTGAATTTGTTTTTCACGTCTATATTGTGTTTTCATTATAGCTTCTCTAATTGACATGGTTTCTTTTTCTGCATACATAATTACTTTACCTTGATCATTTCTAGCAGCCCTTCCAATTGTTTGTATAAGGGATCTCTCGTTTCTTAAAAAACCTTCCTTATCAGCGTCTAGAATTGCCACTAAGGAAACTTCAGGTATATCCAAACCTTCCCTGAGTAAGTTAATACCCACTAAGACATCAAACTCCCCAGCACGGAGGTCCCGAATGAGCTCGATTCTGTCAAGTGAGTCAATATCTGAGTGTAAGTATCTAACCTTAACTCCTTCTTTTGCATAGAAGTTTGTTAACTCCTCAGCCATCTTTTTGGTGAGCGTAGTCACCAAAACTCTGGCTCCACTGGAGACTGTTTTTTTGACTTCTTGAAGTAAATCTTTTACTTGACCTTCACTAGATCTCATTTCAATAATTGGATCTAGAAGTCCTGTTGGTCTAATAATTTGCTCGATTACTTGGCCAGATTTATCTAATTCATATTGAGCAGGAGTTGCTGATACAAACAAGGTATGTTTAAAATATTTTTCAAATTCTTCAAATTTTAGTGGCCTATTATCATAAGCTGAAGGTAATCTAAATCCGAAATCAACTAAGTTTTTTTTTCTTGAATAATCACCATTATACATACCATGAGATTGAGGAATTGTTTGGTGAGATTCGTCAATTATTAAAAAAAAATCTTCTGGAAAGAAATCTAATAATACATGAGGTGCAGTTCCTGGTTCTCTGTTTTCAAAATGTCTTGAATAATTTTCAATTCCTGAACAAAACCCCATCTCTTCCATCATTTCAATGTCATATTTTGTTCTTCTTTTTAATCTTTCAGCTTCAAAAGTTTGCATTGTTGGGAGTACATCGTCGAGTTCTGCTTTAATACTATTTATTGCTCTCTCAAATTTCTCATTTGATACTGCATATTGTTTTGTTGGAAAAATTCTATAAACATCATGACTTTCTAATTTTTCTCCAGTTACAAAATCTAATTCATAAATTCCCTCTAATTCATCTCCAAAAAATTCTAATCTAATTAAATTTGATCCATATGCAGGGAAGATATCTATTGTTTCTCCCCTTACTCTGAATTTTCCTTCTTCAAGTGCCATATCATTTCTCTCATAGAGCATATTTACTAAAGATTCAAATATATCTGCTCGTCTGTATTCTTCTCCAACTCTTAGAGGTAATGCTAATTTGTCAAAATCATTTGGATCTCCAGCACCATAGATACATGAAATTGATGCAACAACAATTACATCTTTTCTAGATCTCAGAGACATCATTGTTTTTAATCTCATTTTTTCAATTTGTTCATTTACTGTTGACTCTTTTTCAATAAATGTATCGCTAGTTGGAAGATATGATTCTGGTTGATAATAATCGAAATATGATATAAAATATTCAACCGCATTATCTGGAAAGAATTCTTTAAATTCTTGATAGAGTTGTGCTGCGAGTGTCTTATTGTGTGCAAGAATTAATGTAGGTTTTTGGATTTTTTCAATTGATGATGCCATTGTCATGGTTTTTCCTGAACCTGTAATTCCTAAAAGAGTTTGCATAGGGAATTTATCATAACCTTCTACTATTTTCTTAATTGCCTGTGGTTGGGAACCTGCAGGTTTAAATGGTGCTTTTAATACAAATTTTTCTTCCATTTTACTCTAAATCACCTTTTTTCTTCAAGATTTGAGAGTAGAGTCTTGCTAGATTTCTTGCAAATTCAATTGATGTTTCACTCCAATGTCTTGATTTTTTTACCATAACAAATCCTACAAAACCAATTAAATTACCATCTGATATCATTGGAGCTCCAAGCATTGATTTAACTCCCTTATTTTTTAAAAATTCTTCTTTTTCTTTGTATTCTTCTTTTTTATTTTTGTATTCATGTAAAAAACATATCTCAAATTTTGAAAATGACTCTAACCAAAATGAATAAATTGAGAGAGGGTATTCTTTATTTAATTCAAAAGGAGAAGTTGTTATTTCTTCTTTTTTTGAATAATATTTCACTTTAAAAGATTCAACCTCACTATCAAAAAGACAAATAAATACTCTATCTACGTTGAAATTTTGAACTATTTTATATAAGGATGTGTTAATTTCTTCCTCCATATCTTCTTTTTTCATAAAAATAAAATCTGAAGCAATTTGAGATGTAATTTCATTTAATTTAGCAGTTTTTTCAAGGGCATATTCATATTCTTTTTGACCTGAGATATTATCAAATATTATAGTATATCCACAATTACCAGAATCAAAGCACGCCTTGAGTATTTTGTAACGATAGTAATGCCTTTTTTGTCTCTTTATATACATATATTCTCCAATGACTTCTGCTTTTGAGGAATCTTCTTTTAAATTTTTAACAAATTCTTCGTTTTTAACTGCATTAAGAGGTAGATCAAAAATTGATTTTCCTACAATTTCTGCTTTTTCAAGTTTTAAATCTCTTGAAACAGTTTCATTAATTTGTAAAACACAGTAATGTTCATCTAATATAAAAACTTCAGCAGAAGAGTAATCAAGAAGCTTTGACATAGGTACTCTTTGTGCTGGAAAGTATAATTTTGCAGGTCCAATTTGTCTGAGCTCCACATGACCCTGAGAAAACAATATATCTAAATATTTGGCTGACGAATTTCTATTAAAATTTAATTCTTTTGCAATATCACCTACCGTGAGTCCCTTATTATTGATTTTTAAAAGATGTAATATTTTTTGTTGCTCTTCATAAGCTTTCATAATTAAATACAGAAATAGAAGTATATAAATTTATGGCACTATTGCAAGTAGTAATTGCAGTGCTCTTTTGCACGGCATAAAGAAAAGGTTTATATATGAGTAAAACTATATTGTACATAGGTGAACAAACATGAAAATAATTATGAACGAAAATTCAAATGTATTAGAGTTTACATGTAAGGAATGTGATAAGAAGTATCACATAGATTATAAACATATTAGAGAAGTTCCTCTATGGAAATATGAGAGTTGCTCCAGAGAGTGTGCTGAAATGAAAACTAAGAATAAATTTTTAATTTTAAAAAGTAAAAGACCTAATCTGGTTTAAACATATAAGATCTAACAACAGCATTAGAGCCTATAGTGGATAATTTCTTGGAAATTAACTCATTGGCAAATTTCATATCTTCTTCTTTTTCAAATAGTCCTATTTTTGATTTTCTAAATAAAACAGGAGAATCATCGTCAAAAAAAAGACAATAATATTGCTTTTGTTCTGTATTTGATGTATCTTGAATTATATCAAAGAGTTTTTTATTTTTGAGCTCAGAATTCCATGCAATGAGTTTTTCTGGATTAGTATCAAAGAAAATACCTACAATTACAAAGGCCTCAGCAACGCTACAAGGAAGAGAATCCTTTATTTTATCTATTTGTCTTTGGTTTGAAGAAAAATTTGATTTATCGTGGCTTCTTTTATCTACAACCCAGATCTCATTTCTATGAAAATATTTCATTATTACTTTATGATTTTGAAGTTTATTAACTTTTTGTAAAAATAAAGTAAAAAATTACTTTTTATAGTACATATTAAGTACATACTCAGATAACTTTTTGTCTTCTTGAGCATTATCTAGGGCAGTTTTTAATTGCTCTTTTGTATATTGAGTATAATATGTTTTTACATACTCATCTACTTTTTTATAATCTGGGTGATTATTTAGTGAAGGTTTTTTCTTTGATATTAAATATAGTATCACAAAAATTAGAAGTATGAAAACAAGTACTATAATCACATAAATAGTATAGGAACTATCCTCTTTTGTAATTACATTAGTTTCTTCTCTTTCATCAGTAAAATCATTTTCTTCGATAGTATTATTGCTATTTGTAGTGTCTGAAATTATTGTAACTTGGTCTTGAGTAATTAGGCTTGAATCAACTTCTTTTACTGCTGAGTGTTTAAGTCCATCAATTACATATAAATCATTTTCAATTGAACATGAATAACCCAAAGTTTTCTGACCATTACAGGAAAGAAGATATTCTTCTAGTCCCGTACAATCACCAGTCATTTCTGAAATGGATGATATTTGAGCATCTTTGATACACACAGTATTTGTATTTTGAAGATTTCTTAGACGAAGAGTTTTTGTATTATTACCTAAATCTAAATTTTTTACAATTACAAAAGAATTTTCTGGAGTTGATGAAGAAACAATTTCTAAAGTAGAAATGTTTAAATCAGTTTGAGAAAAATCATGAGTAAATGAAACAACATCAATATTTGTTCCTTTATTTGCAATTACAATCTCTTCCTTATCAGTATATGAATTTTTTACTTCTGTGGATCCTGAAATAGTTATGTCATAAAAGTTAATAATACTTTGAACCTCTGGTTGAAGTATTTTATTTGATATGGACGAACTTGAGATATACCTTCCACCTCCTGATGAAGAACTACTTGATGAACTACCTCCTGAAGAGCCACCTCCTCCACTAGAGGAAGAACTACCAGAGCTACAGCTTTGTGTTGTAGCAGGCATCATTACTTGTGTTCCACAAGAGTTTACATCTGTTACGATTCTTGTTTGAGTACCTGATGAACAAGTTCCCCAATTTCCAACACTCCATTGTTCAGTACACATTTGAGCAACACCTGAGTTTCTAAGTCCAGTAATTTGAACTGTAGTGTTTGATGAATTTGTAAATGAAATTGAGTACTGTCCAACTGTTGATGGAATAGATTGAACAAAGGTTTCATTTTCTCCATTACAATTTTGTGAAATTTCTGAAAAATCTTCTATTTCAGCATCTTTAATACACAATGATGAAAAAATAGATGTATTTCCTGATAGGTCTAAATACATTGATTTTGTTTTATTAGTCCCGATATTTATTCCTGATATTAATAATTTTGATTTGTTATTTTCAGTATTATTTAGTACCAATAATTGAGTTAAGTCAATTGAAGCTTCTTGAAAATCATATTCAAATTCAATAAGTGGTTTTGAGTTTTGTTTAAATGAAATATTTTTTGTTTCATTAAATACTTGAGTTAAATTTGTAGAATTTTCAATTTCTAAAGATAAATTTGGAATTGAAGTAAATATATTCGATAGATTACCAACAATAGTATCATTACTATCGCTAATACCATCTCCATCGATATCATTAATTTGATAGGGTAATGATAAATTTATATCTAAGTATAGTGTTTGATTATTTTTTATTCCATATTTATCTGTAAGGTAAAAATTCAAAATATTTTCTCCATAGTTAACTGGAAAACTTGTATTTATATACTTATCAGAGATATATCTACTTAAATTAAAAGTCTTATTGTTATTAATGAGAATTAATTCCGAGATATCTTTAGTGAAATTGGCATAAAAATTAATTCCTCTCTTATTAAGATTAAGATTTGAGTTATTTAGAGGATAAATAAAAGTGAGATTGGGCTTTTGTAATAAGTAAGAAGTATTAAAAGTGGCTGATCCTAATCTTAAAAAATAATTCTCTGAGTATCCCGAACCAATTATTGGTGAAGTAGAAATATTTGAGGAACCTCCCAGTAAACCAATGTTTGTAGTCATTTGATAATTCTCTGAGTTGCCTGTAAAGCTAAAAGCATTAGTAATTAAAAAAATTGCTAAAACAATAGCCATTAATAATTTTTTGTAGAATCTCATTTTATGGATATAAATATGTTCTAACTTCTATCATAGCTGAAGGAGTTTTTGTTTCTTTTGAATCTAAAATTCCTGAATTTCTTAAAGTAAATTCTTGTATTTCTCCCTCGCCAAATTCAAATTGATTTTTAAATGTTAATGTAGCTAAGTCACCAGCTACAATATAACCTGGAGTGAGTGGTAAACCTCCATTAGAACTATATGTAATATTATAATGTTTAGAAGTAGATGAAGATAAACCTGATTTATATCTAACTTCTTGAAAACCAAAAGGAGTTTTTAATTGTATAGATAGATTTTCTAAGTCAATTTGATGTGATTGGTCTTTTAGTCTTACAATAATTTGAACCTCGTCAATTCCTGAACCATTCACAAAACCTTCAGAAGTGTCTGTTGTTGAAATTTGAACAATTTCCAAAGCTTTATTCTCACAATTTTTTTCAGAAATTCCTTTCCAATTATTTCCATTAAAAAAACATAATTCTTCTGAAAAATTATTTACATAGATATCTCCCAATGATGGATTTGATGGTATATTATAAGTAGGTTCTAGTCTCATTGCTTGATCAATATGAACTACTCTTTTAGGTTCGGAAATATTGAAACCTGAATTTCCACCCATAACTGCAAAAGTATTTGATTGATTAATATCATACCAACTTCCAGAGTAGTCTAAACTAATTCCAACAGATCTTTTTCCATTAACATTAATCCATGTTCCTAATGCAATAGAACTATCTCCATTTGCATTTGCTTGAGAACTACCTATTGCTATTGAATGTACTCCTCTTGCAAAAGAATTTGTTCCTAATGCTAAAGAAGAATTTCCTAATGCCTTGTTAGAATTTCCTATAGCTACAGAATTCAACTTTTTTGCAATCGTAGATGGTTGACCAAAAGCAAAAGAATAATCTCCTAATGCTTGTGCACCATTTCCTGCTGCAAAAGAATAATCTCCTGAAGCCATAGTTTGACTCCCAAATGTAGTTGAAGTACTACCATTTGAGATAGTTGATTCTCCTGCAGCAAAAGAGAAAAAACCACTTGCAAGATTATTATGTCCTAAAGATACAGCTCTAGTTCCTGTTGCCTTTGCCATAAATCCTAGAGCATTAGATTGGTATCCCGAAGCATTAGATTGATATCCTGAAGAAAAAGAATAATCATCTAGAAAAGTATCTCCATAACTACTAGTTTTCCTAATATTTCCAACAGAAGATTGAAAAAGTTGTCTCTCATCTCCATTGAAATCAATATCTTCTCCATTAATTAGAATTTCTATATAATAATATTCACCATATTCTAAAGTTAAATTATTAGAACCTGAACCCAACAAAACATCATATTGGCTATTTTCAATTGCATTTTGAAAATCCGATACAGAATCATATAATAAATTACCACCTGTTGGTGCATCATAAATTAATACTCTTAGGTCTCCACTAATAATTGGATTACCTGATGAATCGTAGACATTACCTTGTAGCGGAAGTAAAGTTTGAAAACTAAAAGCTAAATTGCTGATCCCTACAAATAATAATAAAAATGATAAAAATCTTTTCATACAAAATATCTAAATTAAATGTTTATAAATAATTTCATTATGAAATAGAAGTAACAGCAAATTTTGAATAAATATTCAAAATTACTTTTTATAGTAATTTCTAATTAATACGCAATCAAATACTAGTAGAAGTCCAAGTAGAACATATAAAAACAAACTCATAAATTCTATTTGAAAATGTATTTGAAGAAGTATGATGAGTCCAATGACAAGCATTAAAATCCCCCCCGCTATTTTTGAGGTTGAACTGTATCTCTCAAATACTGGTGATTCTATTGCTTTTAGTGATAGATAAAATATTAATAGATCATCTGCTAAAAATGTTAAAATATAGAGTGTAATCATTGCAAAATTTCCAATAGAGCCAAAATCTTGAACCTGTAAAATTCCAGTGAAAGCTTGAGGTATTCCAATTGAACATACAAATTCAAATAAATTTACACTAAATGCCAATACTACAATTGCTAAAAAAGTTGGAATTGTAAGTGGAGAGTTAACTATGTCTTTCATTTTAGACATTGTTTTTTGTCTTGTTTGGAAATCACCTACTTTACACTCAGCTTTTCCTTTTGATTTGATGTAATCTATGATGAAGTAAAGACCACAACCAATTGCAAGTATTGCAGTTCCAATAATTACATAATTTGAATATCCAATATAGCTGATATAATCCCAGCTAAAAAGATACATATAAAGGATAATGAAATAAATTATTCCTGATGCAAAAAGAAATGTACCTACTATTAACCACATTTTTTTTCTATCTTTTAATTCAGATACTAAGGAGATTAAATAAATTAGAACCCACATTGCACAAGGATTAAATCCATCAATTAACCCTAAAAGAAGTGCTAAAAGAGAAACTGAAACAATGGTTTGTGCATCAAAAGTTGCTGCAGCTAAAAGTGAATTTTCAAGTGTTGGAAATATGAATAAACTCATAGCAATTACTACAATTAATGAAGATATTATTGCTATGAATATTTTTTCTTCTTTTTGTTGAGTATTGTTTTTTTTCATTTTATTTTATTTGAGAGATATCGACTAAACAAGTCTCTCCTGTAATACATGAACCTTCACTAGGTTCACCTCTTTCAGGACATAGCGCAGATTGAATACAAGACTCATCAGTTACTAAGCTTAAGTATTTTGTAGTATCTGTTTGAATTGTATCATAGACAATTAAAACTCTATCTAAATCTTCAACTACATATGACTTAAGAGATTGTACTTGCTGATCATTAATATAAAACTCAAGTTTATGTGTTTCATTAGTACAATACCTACTTGAGTTGTAGAGAAAACAAGTATCTGTTAGAGTCATATTTAATGAGTTAAAAAATGTTGAGAAGTTAATATTTTCAGCATGATGATGAATAACATTTCCATTATTGTCGTGAAGATGAACATCTGGGTGAAGGGTATTAAATCCTGTAGACTGATATTTATTATTTGAGAAATTCGTTAAATCTTCCCCATTAATTATTACTTTAAAATCTGTATGAACATGATATTCTTCAGGTTCTTGATTCATAATAAGAAAGAAAAGAATAACCATAAAGATTGCTAAAAAAATCCAGAAATAAGATTTCTTATGTTCGTAGATATGGTTTTTTACTTTTTTCATTTATCTATTTCTCAGATTCGTATTGTTGAATTCTTAAATCAATTGTTCTTGTCATTGTTTCTTCATCCCATGAAGCATCAATTTTTTCTTGTTCTTTTTGAACCATTGCTAAAAGTGTTTGACCTGTTGTTGCATCTGATCCATAACCAATGTTAAATTCTTCTCCGATGAATGTAGTTGGAGTTCCAAAATTTGCCAAATTAAAATCTGGATATTGTGCTGCAATTTCTTCTAGTTTTGCTCTTGTTCCTGGTTGAGTAATTTCATATGAGTTAATTCTCACATTTGGATATTGAGCTAAAAGAGTAGAGTGAAATGCATTTTGTTTATGACAATGAGGACATGTTGAGAGGTGGAAATAATACATTTCAATAACATCATCACCATACACTAAATTTTCTTTAGCTTCTAAGCTTGATGATGTAGAAAATGCAATAAATAAACCTACAAGTAATAATACTCCTAGTATAATTAAGACTAGCATATTATTTTTCCAGAAATTTTTTTTCTTTGCTTCTTTTAACCTTGCCTCTGCAGATTTTTTTGAAGTACTGTTACTTACTTTTTTTTTATGAGTAGAAGATTTCATACTATTTTTTATAAAAGTTTATTTAAAAAGATATGTAAAAAATAGTTAAAAATAGTTAAATTATAAATTTAAAAAATACTCAGAATTATTTATTTTTCTTAAATTCGTTTTTCACTGCTTCAGCAACACTGTCTGCAACTCCTTGTTCAAAAGGATTAGGAATTATTTTTTGAGGAGTAGGCGATTCAACTAAAGACGCTAAACCTTTTGCTGCTGCAATTTTCATATCTTCAGTAATATCTCTTGCACCGCATTCTAATGCACCCTTAAAAATTCCCGGAAATACTAATACGTTATTGAGTTGATTTTCAAAGTCTGATCTTCCAGTTCCAACTACAAGAGCTCCTGCTTTTTTAGCAATATCAGGCATAATTTCAGGAATTGGATTTGCCATTGCAAATACTGCTGGGTCTTTATTCATGTTTTTAATATCTTCTTCCCCTAAAATATTCCCTGAACTAACTCCAATAAAAATATCTGCTCCTTTAATTACTTCATGGAGAGTACCTGAGATATTTTCTGGATTAAATTCATCTGCCATCATTTGTTTTGAAGGACTTAATTTTGATCTTGATTTTGAAATAGCTCCAGTTCTATCACAGAGAATAATATTTTTTATCCCATAATATTTGAGAAGTTTAGCAATAGCACCACCTGCTGCACCTGAACCATTAATTATTATTTTAATTGATTCTTTTTCCTTTCCTGAGAGTTTTAAATAATTCATAATTCCTGCAAGGGTTACAATTGCAGTTCCATGTTGGTCATCATGAAATACAGGAATAGGTAATTCTTTTTTTAGTCTCTCTTCAATTTCAAAACACCTAGGTGCTGAGATATCTTCTAGATTAATCCCTCCAAAAGAAGGTGCTAAATGTTTTACTGTTGTAATAAATTCTTCAA
Organism: uncultured archaeon; assembly: GCA_937138345.1. GTDB lineage: Archaea > Nanobdellota > Nanobdellia > Woesearchaeales > UBA583 > UBA583. Next base: position 11,802 of record CAKZOW010000002.1, read on the forward strand.
CATCTTGAGTGTCGATTACTAGAGGGTATGAATTAACACCTCCAAATTTTTTAAATAAGGCTGATTTTCCTTCCATTACTGGCATTGCTGCTTTTGGTCCAATATCTCCTAAACCAAGTACTGCTGAACCATCTGAGATAACAGCCACAGTTGATGCTGCAGATGTATATGTTTTATACTCATCTTCATTGTTTGCAATTTCTAAACATGGTGCAGCAACCCCTGGAGAATATGCTGTTGATAAATCATCTTTATTTTCAATCTCAACTTTTGAGATTACTTCTATTTTTCCTTTATTGTTTTTGTGCATTTCTAATGCAGCTTTATTATAATCCATAGTTAAGGATAGATTCTTTTATTTATAAACCTATAATTTTAGTGATTAAAAAATAAAAATGTGAACACGAAAAACCCAAAACTCAATACTGAAATATCTTAATTAAGATACACATGAAGGATTTAAACCTGCGGGAATATTAGAGCTCTCAAGAGCTGATGCTCCACCATTAAAAGAACCACAAGATGTTACAGAACTTACATTCCAGGAACTAATATTTTGATTAAATGATAGAGCATCTAAAAACATAGTCCACATTGTAGTTACTGAACTCGTATCCCAATTATCTAAAGATTGATTGAATGAATTTGCATCTCTGAACATTCTACCTGTAGCATTTACTGAACTTGTATTCCAACTATTTAAAGGTTGATTAAATGATGTAGCTCCGTAGAACATACTTCCAATGTCCGTTACTGAACTTGTATCCCAAGAATCAAGAGGTTGGTTAAATGAAGTAGCACCGATAAACATACCACTCATCAAAGTTACTGAACTTGTATCCCAATTTTCAATTGATTGATTAAATGAATTTGCATTTCTAAAAACATTAACCATAGAAGTTACGGAGCTTGTATCCCAATACCCAATATCTGAATTAAAATTATTTTCATTGTAAAATAAACTATCTATGTTTGTTACTTGTCCTGTAAATATATTATATGTTGAATCCCCAAAAGTATAATTATTCCCACCAAAAGGAATATAATAATCTAAACCACTCCCAATTAGGTTATTGTCTATTGCAAAATTAAGCATTGATTTATTTACAATTAACATATTTTGGCACGGAGATTGAGTCCCCAGAGTACCAACATTTGAACTATTGTAACAACTTGACATTGAAACTGAAAATAATGAATCATAATCATCAGGAGACACATATATACTTCTTGAGATTACTTCATTGGAAGTTATAATAATGATACTATTAACTCCAGATTCTAAACAATCAGAAATATTTATTTCATTTAATCCCGAATATGAACCTGGACCTTCAGAACACTCAACATCATTTATTTTTAATTGTGAAATTTCTAAATTTGAATCTGCATTAAGATATAATTCTCCTCCAACAATAGTTATAGCTGAATTTAGAAGAGAATTTTCATTAGAATTAACTTCTAAATCTGAAAATAATTGACTTTGGTATGAATCAAACCAAATTTGGAAACTAATTACTGAAATTACTGATACTACTAACAATAAGGCAATAGTAACAACAGGAGAAATACCTAAACGATTTAATGAAAACATAATAAAAAAAATTTGAAAATATTATTAAAGATTTGTTTTTTTCGAAATGAGATACATAAAAATAACTTTTTTACACAATACTTTAACTAAAAAAACCCAAAACTTATAAGGTCAAAATTCCAGCAAATGATATGAATGAAGAAAAGTTAAAAGAAGCGTTTTCTAAAATTAAAGAAGAGATGTTACAATTATCAGAAGAGATTTCTGAATTACAATCAAGAAAACCTCAAAAAGTAATTGAGACTAAAGTTATCGAGAAAGAAGTATCAAAAGATAAAGGCTTAGGATCAGAAGTTATTGAAAAACTTCAAAACAATGTTGCTATTTTGGAACATTCCCTTAATTCATTAGAGCAATCAACTG
>CAKZOW010000003.1 GCA_937138345.1 uncultured archaeon
CAAATTGAAATTAAACATGTAAGAGATTTCAAATATGGAAAAGATGAATATGATTATATTGAAGGTTATAAAAACTACAAATTAAAATTAGGAGATATTGAAAAATTAGATTATATCTTAGAGCCATTTATGTTTAAAGAAAGAATAGCACATCCCCTGCTCTCATTTACACTAAAAAACAATAAAAGAATAGTCCTATCTGTTGAGGTAAGAAAAGTAAAAGGAGAAGATTATTCTTTGCCTAAAACATTTTTACGGTATTATGAATTATTTTATGTTATTGCAACAGAAGAAGATGTCATCAAGCTCAGAACTCATATGAGACATGATCCGGTATATCTTTTTCCAATTCAAGCAGATAAAAAATTTATTCAAAATCTATTTCTTGACATGCTAAAAAGAGCAAAAAACCTACAAAAAAACCCAGAGTTTTATCATCCAATTTTTAACTCATGTACTACAAATTTAATTGACCATGCAAACAAGTTTTTAGATAAAAATAACAAAATACCAAAAATTGCAAAAACAATAATTCCTGGTTATACAAAAGGATTGCTCTTTGATTTTCATTATGTTTTTCATGGAAAAAGTCATTTTAAAGACTTCAATTACTATAAAATAAATGACAAATCATTGAAATGTTCTAAAAACTTTTCAGATTGTATAAGAGAATAAGTACAATAAAAGTTTATAAATAAAATATCGTTAACTTTATTACAAAAAAACTTATTTTTATATAAATTAAGATGAAAAAATTACTTCTTCACATAAGAGCATCACTTGATGAAAAACAGCTAAAAGTCCTATATAGAACAAGTTATAATAAAATAATTATTTTAACTCGTAATACCATTGAGAGTCCTATATTAGAAAATCAAAAAAGAATTCAAGTAGTAACTTGTAAAAATGATCAGGATATATATGAAAATATTGATACAACAATTAATAAATTTTCTAAAAAATATATGATTTTGCCTCATAGTGTAGGAGAAGATCTTTCTAAATTTTCAATTTACACATATAATAAAGTCTTTGAAAGTGAAATAGATCCAGAACTTTTTACTCAAAAAGCTAAAATGAATAAGTTTTTAGATAGTATTTCAGATAAAGATTCTCAAACATTAAACTATAATGAACTTTTACAAATGCCTTATGAAACTCTTCAAAAAAGATTTGGAGATATGTTTATTCTAAAACCAACAAATGCGGTTGCTTCAGTTTTAAATTTTAAGATAACTTCAGAAGATTCTTATAACAAAGCAGTAGAAAAATGCACGGATAAATATGAATACATCATTGAAGAGTATATGAGAGGAAATTTGTATGCATTAGATTTCTTTTTTGATGGAGAAAAACCTTTTGTTCTCTGCTATACAAGAGAGATGACATTCTCTGAGATTATGAAAAAGCTCTCAAAAGATTATATTGAAAAATATGGTCTCTCAATTCATGAAAATTATATGCATTTCCTTCCTGTTCAATACACTTTAGATATTAATAAATTACCAAAATTAGTTAAAGAGTACCTTCTAAAAGTTTCAGAGAAATTAAAATCAATTTCATATAGGGGTTTAGTACATTTAGAGTATAAATATGATAAAAAAAATTCAAAAATTGGTTTTATTGAGTGGGGTGCTAGAAATGGTGGGTATAGAAATATTTTCTTAAGAAAAATGCATCACATGCCTTCAGAACAATTACCCTACGAAATAATTGGTGAAGAAAACTATGGACACTTTAAAGAAAAAGAAGGAATCTATTATCTCTCAGGAAGAGATTATGATAAAAATTATGTATATATGAAAACAAATCCGCTAGAAACTACAAATATTGTACAAATATTACAAAAACAACCAGATTTCCTTAACAAATCTTTTGAAGGCTTTATCAAACAGAAATTTTGGGATACTTGGAAAATAAGAGTAAATTCGATAGAATTTCAACTAAAAACGGATAAAAATTTCAACATATCTCCTTTTTATTTGAGTAATGAATCTAAATTTATCTTTGTCTTAGAATTAGATGAAGAAAATTTTACAATCTTTAGAAAGAACAAATATCCAGTAATTGAAACATTTGTATTTTATGATTATTAAGTCCTTATCTTTATAAAGAGACATCTATTAATTTTACTATAGAAATATCCTAAAAGATATTATTTTTAGATAAATGGCAATTAACTTAAATCAAAGACTTAAATTAAAAAAATTAATCAAACAACTACAGTCATATAGGGCAAGACACACAGAATTAGTATCAGTATATGTACCACCAGGATTTGATTTAACAAAAATTATTCAAACACTCTCCCAAGAACAAGGAACTGCAACAAATATTAAAGACAAAAATACTGGGAAATCTGTAATTAATGCTTTAGAGAGAATGATTAGAACTCTAAAAACAATTGGAACAACACCTCCAAATGGTTTAGCTATTTTCTCAGGTAATGTGTCAGAGAGAGACAACCAACAAGATTATCAAGTATTTTGGGCAGAACCACCAGAACCTGTGAATTTAAAATTATATAGATGTGATCAAAAATTTATCACAGAAGCTCTAGAAGAAATAGCATCAAATGAAACTACATATGCTCTTGTTGCAATTGACAAATCAGAAGCAACAATTGCACTTTTAGTTGGTTCTACAATTAAAATTCTAAAAAACATGAACTCAACAGTTCCAGGAAAATTCAAAACAGGAGGTCAGTCAGCTCAGAGGTTTGAGAGAATTAGACGTGATGCTGCAGTTGAATTCTATAAAAGAGTAGCTGATGTTTGTATTCAAGAATTTACATATATGAAAGAACTAAAAGGAATTATCATTGGAGGTCCAGGAACAACAAAACAAAACTTCTTTGATGGTTCATATTTAAATCAAGAAATCAAACAAAAAGTTTTGGGAATGAAAGATATTACCTATACAAATGCATATGGAATTAAGGAACTATTAGATCAATCAGAAGATTTACTTCAAGAAACAGAAGTAATGGAAGAGAAAAAAATCATCTCGAATTTCTTTGAAGCACTCTCAAAAACACCATCTTTTGGAGTATATGGATATGAGCAAACAAAACAAGCTTTAGAAATGTCTGCAGTAAATGATTTAATTGTAATTGATTCTCTATTCACTGATGCACAAATAGAAGAACTCTCAGAACTCCAAGAAGCCTCAGGAGCAACATTTCACCTAGTAACTGATAAAACTCCAGAAGGAGTTCAATATAAAGGTTTAACAGGTGTTGGTGGAATTTTGAGATTCCCATTAGAGTAATTTCAACGAAGTTGAAAAATAGGTTTCTTTGATGAATGTTTTCTTTAGCGACTTAAGCAACTTTGTTGCGCAATGAGCGTCCAAAGAAAAGTTCGGTGTGAATTTTAAGATTCCCATTAGAGTAAGGTTAATTTCAATTTTATTGAAATTAAACGCAATATAGTAATATAACTACTCTAAGTTCCAACATTTTTTCTAAAATGAAAATCTAAAATTATAACAAAAAAGGCCAAAATACCTTAAAACATCATAATTTACGTATATATTGTGTTATGACCAATATTACTCAGCTATCCTCTTTTTCCATACTGGAAAAGAACTTTTCTTTCGTCATACTGCCACTTCATTCCATTTCGTGTTTTTTTATTTCATAAAAAATATATAACACCGTTTCTATTCAATTTTTGAATTTTTCGAATTACTTTAGTTAGAATTTGAAAAATTCTTCGCTACGCAAAATCACGAGAAAGATAAAAGAAAAATATTTAAAATAAAAAATTAAAATTCATTCATGATAAAAATAATCTTAATTTTAATAACAATTTTTATTTTAAGTGGTTGTTCTCAAAGTAATGGGGTTTATAATGAAAATGGTGTAATTTTTAAATCTGAAGGAAAAGAAATCAATTTTGATGAAAATTTTGTTTCATTAGAAGAATTGCCAGAAAATATACCTGATCATTATGATATTTTAGTAAATCCATTTATTTTAACTAAATATAAAGAGATTAACTTTTTAATAGAGATTCCTTTAGAAGTAATAAGTTCTAAGTATTTAGAAACAGATTTTGTTTGTTATGTAGAAATAATGGCTGAAACTAATCAAGGCCCAAAAGAAATGATGACTTGGGTTCCATTTGTAATTGAAGAAAATTTTATTGAAGCTAATGGAATAAAGAAAAAAATATTTGATTTATCTAACTATGAAATTATTGAAAAATTTTGTTTTATAGGAATTAAAAAATAATTCGACTCTTTTTAATTCTCATGTTTTTCAAAAATATATGAATAAAACCCAAAACGCCCAAAAACTGTCGCTTCGCTCGTTCGTCTTGCAGTCTCACAATAGAACATCAATTATGACCAATATTACTCAGCTATCCTCTTTTTTTCCATACTGGAAAAGAGTCTAGCTTGCGTCATACTAGTCGTTCGCAAGCTCACTTCATAACACCGTTTCAATTCAATAAATTAGTGTTTGAATAATTCGTAGTTATTTCTTTTTAATCTGGCAAAGTTTTATATAATCTAATTTTTAGAGCAATTTTATGATTAAACATATTTTACTTATATTTGTATTAGTATTTTTTATTACTGGTTGTTCAGTTGATACTTCTAAGATTAAATCTGATCTATTAAATTCAACTTTTAATTGTAATGAATATAATTGTTGGGTAGATATTGAAGAAAGTTTGTTTATTTCAAATCACTTAGATAATGGTGGTAAATGCTTAGTTGAAGAAATTTCGTTGATAAAGGATAATTCTAATTACACTTGTTATTGTATAGGTTCATGTAATTGTCCTCCCTTTGCTGACTGTAAATGTGCAATGCCAGGTTGGAGATGTAATTTACAATAATAGTTTAAAAGAAAAAACTACATACGTTCGCTTTGCTCTCTTTATTCAAAAGTGGCTGTCGCAAAAAAACACTAATTTACTGTCAGTCGTTTTACTCCCTCGTCGTTCTTGCAGAACTCCAATTGAACACCGTTTGAACGTAATTCTAAAATTTAGATTGATTTTTCGACCTTCTTTTTAATTGAAATAAAAAGATTTAAATACTTTAAAGTACACCTATGTATTTATGGGTACGCAAATAAGTATTAAATTATCTGAGAAAATGTTTGATTCAGCTAAAGGTTATGCTGACATGTATGGATATGATAGCTTACAAGATTTTATTAGGGAGACAATTAGAGAAAAGTTGTTTGAGAATGAAAAATTAAGTGGAAAGAAAACTTATTTAGCTAGTGAAAAAGCTCTTGCTAGAAATTGGATGTCAAAGGAGGAAGATGAAGCATGGGCACACTTACAAAAGGAGATATAGTTTTGTATCCTTTTCCGTATACAGACTTAACTGGTCAAAAATTAAGACCTTGCTTAGTTTTATCAGATGAAATGAGATATGACATTTTACTTTGTCAAATTACATCACAAAGAATTCAAGCAGATGAATTTTCAGTTGAACTTAAAAAAGAAGAGACTGAAAAAGGAACCTTATCTATTGACAGTTTCGTTAGATGTAACATGCTTTTTACTGGAGATAAAAGTGATGTGAAAAAAGTAATTTGTAAAATAAATAATAAAAATTATGATAAAGTTTGTAAAAAAGTAAATCAAATTATTTCAAAGTAAAAGAAAAACGGCAAGAAAGTATATAAAAGAAAAAATGAAGTAGTTATTATGAAAAAAGTAATCAAGATACTTAGTATTCTTCTTCTAGCGATTTCACTTATACTGTTACCATTTCTAGGAATTGTAATCTTATTTGGCCTGGCAGGTTCTACAGCAAACTATTATACTCTAATTGGTATTAGTTATTTAACGTTAATAGTTTCATTAATTATTTCTATTTTTAGATATAAGTTTTTTCCTGTTGTAATTATTTCAATAATATTAATGATAATTGGGTTTAATTTGGATTCTAGTTTTTGGGAAGAACATAACGAAAATCTTTGTGAGGAATTAAGAGCAGAACCTAGTTGTGTTGAAGATGCATGTGGTTTTTCTTGCGATAATTTTAGGGGTCAAGATATTGGTTTTGTAACAAGTGGTTCAGTTTGTAAAGATAAAGATATGACTTTATGTTAAAAAAAGTTAAAACTTAATCTAGAAGAGAGGAATCAATAAAAAAATATTTTATAGTATTACTCAGAATTACTATTCAAATTTATTCTTTCAATTTAACTTAGATACAAGTAGTGTGTTTATTACTTCACAGTGACTTTTAAAAGAAATTTTTAATATTATGTTATTATGGATAATGAAGGAATGCTTGAAAAAATACTTTCTCAAGATTCAAATATAATAACTCTTTCAGAAAAAGTTGTAAAAGGAATTATTACAGATTCTTCTCAAGAATATTTAACTCTAGAATCAAGTGATGAAATTGAAACAAAAGTTTCTCTCTACACTCTACAAGAAGAAGATTTTGATATTGGGGAAGAGATAGTATTTTATCAACAGTATCTCTATGATTTTGTTAAAAGAAAAATATCGTTGACTCAAAGATATACAACTTTAGATATGTTATCAAAAGAAAAAACAAAAATAATATCTTATACCTAACCTCTGAGTCTAAAGATTCTTTTTACCCATTTCTTCTTATTCTCAGTAAAACTTTGTCCTCTAAATTGATCAGCACAATTTCTAAGTCCATATCCATATGTTGGATAGGGATGAATAGTATCTGCGAGTTGTGTAATTTTAATTTTGTTTTTCATAGCAAGTGCAATCTCACCTATGAGCTCTCCAGATCCTTCACCAACTAAAGTTGCTCCTCTAATATATCCTTTTTTTGAGACAATAATCTTAAAAAATCCTTGGGTATTTGATTCAGTAATTGCTCTATCTACTTGAGAATACTCTTTATACAATACTAAATCACTAGTATCTTTTTCATCCTCTTTAATTCCAATTGAAGCAACTTCAGGAGTTGTAAATGTAACTCTAGGGATTACTTCTTGTTCTAATGTTGCAGGTATTTTAAAAATTACTTTAGCAAGAATTGATTTAGCATGAGAATTAGCTAAATGAGTAAATTGCATTGATCCATTAACATCTCCTGCAGCATAAACTCTTTTGTTACTAGTTCTTCCGTACTTGTCAACAGAAATTCCTCGGGAATTAAACTCAATACCTGCTTCCTCTAAATTAAGTCCCTCAATATTTGGAGTTCTCCCAGTTGCAATGAGAAGTTGATCAACTTCAAGAGTTTTTTTAGTTGAGTCACTTTTCTTAACTAAATAAAGAATTTTTTTACCATCTTTCTCTTCAATTTTTTCTACATCATATCCTAACAATACATTAACTCCATCTTTTTCAAGTTCTTTTTGAACTAATTCTGAAGCCTTACTATCTTCTCTAGATAAAACAGTATCACCATTATTAATGAGCGTAACATCAATACCTAAATTACTAAACGCTTGTCCAAGTTCACATCCAATTGGACCTGTTCCCAATACTGCTAAAGATGAATATGAGCTGGGATCAAAAATTTCTTTATTTGTCATATACTTAATTGAATCCAATCCTTTAATTTCAGGAACAAATGCTCGAGAACCAGTTGCAATAACAATATGTTTAGCACTAAACTCTTTACCATTAACAGAAATTGAATCTTTAGATACAAAAGAACAAGTTCCAAGTTCAACATCAATCCCATATTTTTTCATAATTTCAGGCGTTTCATGTTCATAAATTGAATCAACAACAGAAGTTACCTTTTTTAATGCATCCTGAATTGAAAAATCAACTTTAGCAGAGATACCATAGTTCTCGCCTTCTTTGATACTTTTCATGATTCTTGAAGCTTTAATTAGAGTCTTTGAAGGAACACATCCATGATGAGTACAATCTCCCCCAATTTTCTCTCTTTCAACTAAAAGAACTTTAGCTCCAATCTGACTTCCACCAATTGCCACAGTAAGACCTGCAGAACCAGCACCAATTACTATAATATCATAATCCATGTTTCTTTTTTTTATAAAATTCTAATGCTTTTTTAGCTATAATTGGAAATAATCCTAGTAAAACAAATGAAAACAATACTGAAGGAGATAAAATTCCTGAAAGTGTTTCAATTGATCCAAGCTGTACACCTGCATTAACATAGACAATTGTTCCTGCAAGCATCCCTATTTGAGAAACCCAAAAATAAGTTTTCATATCAATTTTTGTAAGACCCATTGCTAAATTAATTACAAAAAATGGAATAACTGGAATAATCCTCAATGTAAATAAATAAAAACTACCTTCTCGTTTAATTCCTTCGTTAATTGTTTTTAACCTTTCACTAAATTTCTTTTCCACCCAATCTCTAAGCAAATACCTAGATGATAAAGCCGCAAGAGTTGCTCCAAGGGTACTTGCAAAAGATACAAGTATTGTACCTAGAACAAGTCCAAATAATGCTCCAGCTCCCAATGTTAAAACTGCAGCCCCTGGAAAAGAGAGAGCAGTAACAATAACATAGAGAATGAAAAAAATAATAATAGTTGTAATTGGATGTTGTTCATAATATAATAACAGTGATCCTTGAGATTCTTTTAAAAATTCTAATGTAAAATACTTGCCTAAATCAAACACAAAAAATCCCACAATCATTATAATAATCAATGACGCTATACTTATCTTTTTTAGATTTTTCATTAATATATACTAAACATTATTCTTTATAAAGAAAATCTTTAATATCAAGTAATTTAGAGAATAAAAAATAAAACTACTTGAAATAATCCTACAATAAATCCTATTACTGCACCTAAAATTTCAATATATTTAAATTCATCCCTAGCAATTCCCATAATAATTACTTCAAGATTTTTAATATCATAAGCAAGTAATTTCTCTTCTACTAATTGTTCAACATCAAGTCCTTTTTCGAGATAGCTAATAAATTCTTGAGCAAGTGAGACTATAATATGCTCTCCTTCCTTGTCTAAAATATTATTTACTAAAGGTTCGGCCATTGGTTTGATCATAACTGGCAAATTAACAACAATATGCTTATCAACTACTTTCTTCAAGCCAAGAGTTAATTGGTTGAGACTTTCAGGTTCTTTGATTTTCTCTTCAATATCTCGAATTGAAAATAAATAAGAAGCAACAACCTTAGCAATTTTTTTAGCTAATTTTTCTCGTCTCTTAGATAATACTCCTTGAAATGTAAATCCTAAAAAAGATACTTTTTTGTAAGGTCTAAAAAGTGATTTAATTGCAATATAATTAGTAAACCATCCAATTAGAGCACTAATTATGGGAATTAAAATAATAATTAAAATTGTGTTTATATTCATAATATATGTAAAAAAAAGTGATTTAAATACTATTGTATTTAAGCCTTCAGATTTTCAAGTAATCCTCTAGCAATTTTAATATTCTCTAAAGATTCAAGTTCTTTAATATCTTCTACCATTTTTTCAACAAAATCACCATCAATTAATTTTACAGTCATTGTCACTAAACCATTTTTAGAAACTTTAGTATTCATTTTAGTACAATTAGCATTATAATTTGAAAATATTGTTAACAAATCAACAACAAGTCCGTGTCTATCAGTAAAATTTAGATAAAGAGTTACTTCTTTTTCTTTCTCCTCAATCCACCTAAGAGGAATTTTTTTATTTATTGCAAATTTAGCATTAGGACAAGATGCATTATGAATTACTAATTTTTTATCTTTAGAATACACTCCTACAATTTGTTCACCATACTCAAAAGTACAACAACCTGCAGTTTTAACATTTTTATGAGAATCAATTCTTGCAATTTTTTTAATTAAATCCTCAGTAGATAAAGTTTCTTTTGAGAGCTTAAGTGATTTTTTTAATTTTAAATCAAGAGAATCTCTTATTTTAAGTCTTGCTCTAGATGTTTTAACAAACTTCAACCATTTCTCATTAGGTTTAGAACTAGGGTTGGTGATAATCTCAACAATATCTCCTGATTTTAATATTGTATCAATAGTATACACTGACCCATTAATTTTACATTTATATGCACGATCACCAATTTCAGTATGAACAGCATAGGCAAAATCAAGAGCTGTTGCTTTTTCAGGTAATGTAATTACTTTATTTTTTGGTGTAAAGACAAATATTTCATCTTCAAAAAAATCAAATTTTAATAATTTTAAGAATTCCTGATTATCTTCGTGTTCCTTTTCCCACTGAAGAACTTCTCTTAACCAGGAAATTTTTTGTTCAAACTTTTTATCTTCTTTAAGATTTTTATATTTCCAATGTGCAGCAATTCCAAATTCTGCAAGTTTATTCATATCTTCAGTTCTAATTTGTAACTCAACAGGTGATTTAATAGCATCAGAGTAAATTACTGTGTGAATTGATTGATATCCATTTGCTTTAGGTGTTGCAATGTAATCTTTTAATCTATTAGGGAAAATCCTAAATTGTTCGTGACATCTACCTAAAATAGTATAACATTCACTCACAGTATTACAAATAATTCTAATTGCATATAAATCATAAATATCTTCAAATTCTTTAGATTTATTTTTAATCTTCTTATAGATACTATAAAAATTCTTAGGTCTTCCTAACATGATTACTTCAGGACCTACTCCAAGTTTTTCTTTTAAGTCATCAACTGATTCTTTAACAATTGCTTCTCTTTCTTCTCGTTTAAGACCAACTCTTTTTTTAATTTCTTGAAACATTTCAGGATCTAAGAATTTAAATGATAAATCTTCAAGTTCCCACTTTAGAGCATAAATACCTATTTTTTGAGCAATTGGAACATAGATTTGCATTGTCTCTCTTGATTTTTTAATTCTCTTAGCTTCAGGGAGTTCTTTTAAAGTTCTCATATTGTGGAGCCTATCACATAATTTGATAATCAAAATTCTAATATCTTTAGCTGATGCTAACAAAATTTTTCTTAAACTAGAAATATGTTCATCAAAATCAACTGTTTTTTTTCTATCTCCAAATTGGGTTATTTTACTTAATCCATCAACTAAAAGTGCAATTTCTTCACTAAATTCTTTTGTTACATCTTCAAGAGTAACTTCTGTATCTTCTACAGTATCATGAAGAAGCGCTGCCATAATTGAGGCATTGTCCATTCCAAAAGAAGCTACAATCTTAGCAACTTCAACAGGATGCATAATATAAGGTTCCCCACTTCTTCTCCTTTGAAATGCATGGGCTTTTTTAGCAAATTCATATGCCTTAGAAATAAGTTCTTTATCATAGATTTCTTTATCTAATGTTTTAAGAAATAATTCAAATTCGGCATTTACATCATTGAGTGTTGCAAATTTCATTTTAATATACATCAATACAATTATAGGTATCTAGAGCATCTTTACTCACCCATAATTCTTCTAATAAATTATTTAGGTTTTCTATGTTTTTAAATCTATCTTCATAGTCTCTCATTGCAATTAAATCATCAAGTAAATTCTGATATCTCAGTATAACCTCTTCTTGATTAATATTTTCAGAACAAAAATTAGAAGTATCAATTCCACTTTGGCTAACTTGCTGAACAAGTAATTCTGCCTTAGAAATATAATAATTAAAGGTTGAAGTCATAAGTGAATCAATTGTTGCAGCCCCACATTCATAGGTCTCAGGTGTAGAAAATAAAGCAAAAGTTGGAAGAGTTAGAGAATCCTTATAATCAGTATAATTAAAAGTATGCTCTTGTGACATATCAGAAGTCCAATAAGAAGTATTTTGATAAATAATCTCGCCAGATGTATACTCATAACTACTACGGCCAGCTCTATGGGTTTGTGCAGAAAAAGAAATACTAAGATGAATATCTACAACAGAGTCCATAGAAGAAGGTTTAGGAATATAAGTATATCTATCAGGTGTTGTAATAAATGTAATTGAACTTAATTCTAATTCACTAACATCTGCAAAAAGTGCATCAAAAGTTGAGGTGTCACCGTAATCAACTACTCTGGTATTGAGCGTTTTAAAAGCAGAAGTTTGTGAGAATTTTTCTTCAAAATAACTCTCCCAAATTTCTCTATCAAATACATAAACATTTCTCTGTGAAACTAAAGCCATAAGAGGGCTAATATAAAATGGCAAGTCAAATTCTTCAACAGCAATGTAAGTCTCATCTACTCTATCTTGTTCAATAACTGTCATAAAAAAAGGATAGTTTTTCAAATAATTATTTGAAGAATCAGGATTACCATCAACACTTAAAATAGGAAAACCTTCAAAACAGGTTAATTCTATTTTACTATCTTCAAAAATATATTGAACTCTCTCAAGAGAGGTAGTCTCAGATCCTTTACCATAACCAACTTTTTTAAAAATACTTTGAAGTGATAATTTAAATTCAAGCTGAGATTTAGCAAATTCATTTTCTTGATAAGTAGATACGACACTATATCCAAAAATTACAAAAAAAGAACCTACAATAATCATAAAAATCCAAGAAAAACTCATAACAACAGCTCCAAATTTATTCATAGTTAATACTATAATTTATATAAACTAATTTAAATCATTTTTACTAGGTTAAAGTGAAGCATAAAAAACTAGGTCAAAAATCGTATTTTTTTCAAGTGTTAATAATATTATGTTTAGTAGCTGTAGATCAACTCACAAAGTATCTTGCTTTTTTATATGAGGTCTCAACATCAGGATTTTTCTTTTTGCAAATATCAGAAAATAAAGGTTCAGCATTTTCGATGTTTTCAACAATTACTTGGTATAATGAGGTAATTATTATACTTTCAATACTTATTTTTATAGGGGGTAGTTATTACGTTTGGAAACATAAAGTAGAATCACACTTAGAACTAGTTGCTTATCTTCTCTTTGGAGCAGGTCTCATTGGAAATTTAATAGATAGAATACTCTTTGATTATGTTAGGGATTTCATAGGTATAACCTATTTTGCAATCTTCAACATTGCTGATGTGTATTTATGCTTATCAGTTGTTTTACTAATATATTGTGAATATAAAAAAAAGTAATCATCTTTTTACTACATACACGCTTCTTAGTTGTTACTATTTGTTTCTGACATATATTTAAAAAATAAAAATGTCATATTTCTTTATGAATTACAAACCAATTGTCTTAGGTTCTCAAAGTTCACTTTTGGACTATCACATGAACTCCCAGTACTCAAATGTAAAAAAATTACTCATCTCAAATGATATTATTTTAAATTCATTTGAGTCACAAGATTTAGCTGCTTTTATTGATTCTCAAAAAGAATCCTCACCAAAAGAATTTACAACTAATGTTGAATCATTCCTAAATTCAGGAGTACTTGAACAAAATTTTCAAGATGAATTCTATAAATATCTCCAAGAATATTTAACAAAGCTTAGCGATGAATTAAATGTTGAACTTAAAGATTATTCTTTTATGTCTTCAATTTCTAATACAAAATATACTGTAGTACTTAGAACATCTACTTACTCATTTTATGAATACTATATTGAAAAAGGTGCATTACTTACTTCATTTAAATCATTGATTTCAAAATATTTATCTTCAAATCTAACTTCACTTCAAACAAGAGAATTAGATCAATTTCAAATTGAGATTTTTGAATCAGAAGAATATCAAAAAACTGTATTTCTTAAAAAAGAAATGGACTCTTTAATTCTATATTCTACATTTGGTTTATTTTCAAATAATGTTGAAAACATGACTTTGGGAGGAGAACTATATTATTCAAAAGGAGAAGAATTTAACTTCTTTGAAAACACCCAGGATTATGCTGTAATTAGACAACACAACAAAATCGAGACTAAAGAGATTTACCATAAAGAAAAAGTACTCGGAGCTGATGAGTTAAAACAAATCAATGATGCAACAAAACATATTAACAACGCACTTTTAGAAATTGGAATCACAACAAAAGGTACAATAAAAATACTTCACGCAAGAACAAATGAATATCCTCTAGAAGTTGGTTCAAGTAAAGGAATTATTCTTAGTGCATCATCAAAAGAATATGATAAAATTGCACTCATTAGAGCAAAAAACCAATATTCACAAGATGCCGCAAATCCTCAATATCTTTTAATAAAAACACGCCAAGATTTAGATGAATTTCTAAGAACAATGAATGAAGGGCTCTTCGATGGAATTGTATTAAATCAAAACCTCTATCATCCTTTTTTTGAATACTTAGGAGTATTTTATGACTGTGATGTTTTATTTTATCCAGGGCATTTAGAACAAGCTTTAGAAGTAACATTTAATAGATCTCAGGCTCAAATTGAAGGATTTGAAGAAAAAAAGCAATCTTCAGCTTCACCATTTAGCTCTATTTTAAATAAAGAACAACAAGAAAAAGATGCACTTTTAGATAAATTCAAAAACATTGATCTCTCAACACCTCAAACACCTAATCAACCACAAGATTCCTCAAAACAACAAGTTGAATCATTAACAGAATCAATTATGTCATCACCAAATTCTTCAATGAATAAAAAGAGTTCTAGTTCTTTGATGTCTTTTGGTTCATCTTCAGGAGCTTCAGGTCAAAAAAAATCAGCATTTGAACTTCTCTCAGAATCAGCATTTTCTCAAGAAAAACAAATGAATCAACCTCAAGAAGCACCCCAAGCGAGTCAAGAGCAAAATACTCAGGCGCCTGTACAGGAGACAAGAGAACAAGTACCTAGTGAATCGCAGACATATCCTCCAATTGAAGAAGTAGCAAAAGAAGTAATCAGAGAAGATACAAATTCACAGCAAGAAGAAAAAATGCCAACTTCTATGGATGATTTCTTTACAACACCAAATAATGATTCATCTTCAGTTCAACAAGCTCAACCATCTCAAGAAAGTCCAATGGTTGAAGAAGGAATTCAACAACCATCAAATCAAACAAGTACTCCTTCTTTTGATATGGGTTCAGTTTTAGGTACTACAAATCAAGAACAATCAAAACCAGAAGAAGAATTACTTCAAGAAGAGACTCCAAAAACTAATTTTGATATTTCAGTCTATGATTCAGTTTTAGCAACAAAAGTACTTACTCCAACTACAATTACAACTTCGCATGGACATATTATCGATAGTTCTTCAATTCATGAACTCTCAGATCCAACATCTTCATATATTGTAGTTGCAAGTGAAGAGGAAGTGGCAAATAAAAGTCTTAATTATATTTTACCTAGAAGTTCAGGATATCATGAAGATGCTCATACGCTTATCAATTCAGCAGAAGACTTTTTCAAAGTAACTCCAGACGATGAAGCAAAAGGAATTGTAGTTAATCTCTCAACAATATCTGATGATATTAAAGAACAAATTCTACGAGACTCAATAATGAAATTTGGGATTGTGTCAATTATTGCTACAAGCAATGACATTGCATACTTAGAATCAGTAATAGAATCAGTAGAATTCGTATTCATTAAAGATATCTCAACACAAGAAGAATTCGAAGAACAAAAAGAGCTCTTATTAATATTTGAAAAAAGAGCATTAATGCAAAAATTGAGATAACCTCTCAATTTTGTACATAAAATATTTATTTTAAGTCAAAACTACATTAGTAGTTTTGGCATCAATTTGGATCATATTTTTTTAGAACTAAGTTATTCTTGATTAGGAAGAGATTCAAATAATGCTCTTTTCTCATCTATCCAAACTTGCATTTCTTGAGGGTTTTGCATTAACGCTTGGATTTTCATCATAGCTTCCATATGATCTTCATCTTGCTTTTGAAACATCTCCATTCCGTGTTGTTGTACTAAGATACTTAATTCTTCAAAAGAATTTGCTCTAAATTCTTTCTCACATGCACCACCTAATTGTTTACAAGTCATAACTTTCATAACATAACAATTTTACTATACTATAAATAGTTTTCTCAATTAAGCTTAGTTACAACTTCTCTCAGTAATATCTTGTTGAGTACAAAAAAATGCTTCTCTAAGTTCACTGAGTTCTTCAATTTTATCACTATACTCAGATGCAGCTTCGAGTTCTTCGTATGATTGTGGCATTCTAGATCTAAGCATTGGAATTGCTAAATAATCGTTTTCAAGTAAATCTTGAGTTGTAATTACAAACTCGTCTAATACATATTGTCCAGTAATCCATGTAGTTAAATTAAATCTAGGTAACTCATATGTTTCACAATCTCCTCCAAATCCAGAACCTAACACTCCACCATCACAGACTTCAAATTCAGATGCTCCAACATAATTATCTTCATCTTCTCTAAACATAAATGCCTGAATTGAATAAGTCCCAGGAAGTAATTCTACTGTAGGTGCTTCTTCATAAAAATCAGTAGTTTCATGATCAAAATTAATCACTCTAGTCATTGATTCTTCTTCTTGGTGTTCAAAAATAATAATTCCACTCTCACCCTGCTGAGTTCCAATTCCTAATGCATTATAGATATTTTCAATATCAACCCATCCAATTCTCATCTTAAGCTCTTTTGAACTAGGCATATCTACAACACCAAAATCTCCTCCGTTAGAATCAACAGTAGTCTCAATTGTTTGATGACCAAACTTAGAAATTTTCAATTCTCCAGGAAGACAATTTTCAGGTAATCTAAAAGATAAATATGTTTGATTATCTACAATTTGTGTAGTTCCAAGAGTACATGTTGCAACACCTAAATTACAGGAAAATTCAACTAGTGCATCTTCTACACCTCTCTCTCCTGTAAGTCCATACTTAACTGAATCAGTAATATTTATAGTATATGGCTCTGATTTATACTGAGATGGATTACAAACTAAACTAGATCCAATTTGTTCATTTGAGAAATCAACAGTACTTAAATCTATTTCATAATTTTCTCTAAGTGGCGCATTATGTCTAATATTTACTTCAAGAGGTAAATTAAATACAAAATTATCATTTGGATCTGCCCTTGAATCTTTAATTTCTAAAACAATTGGGGCAGTTAACTTATATGCTGCTTGATAATCAGTTGTAGCTACTTGAACTGGAAATGGGAGAAGCATTTGTGGTTCACTCATGTAGAGAAAATCTCCATACCCATTCTCAATAGTAAATGAAATAGGATAGAGTAAATTGTATGTTGGAGTAACACTCATCTCCTCATATTCTCTAAAATATTGACCCTTTTCTCCTTCAGGAAGAACGGAGTATTGTCTCTCATCTCCAAAGTAATTTTGTAGATATGTTTGCTGTAATCCTTGTGCTAAAGGAAGATCTTGAAGCTCTGAAGGAATATTCATAGGCTTTTCATTTGTTTCTCTAAATTGAGTATATGAAATACTATTTTCTAAAATCATCTGAACTAATCTTTGAGTTTCATCTAGATTCCACACCCTAACATCATATGATGTTGTGGTATCAGCAAAAGGAGGTAGCAGCGATGTATCTTCAGTACTTTGATATGCAACTAATGTTGATAAAATATTTTTCTCGAAAAGAGAATTAATTGATTGTGTATTAGTAATATCTCTAGCTAAATAATAAGGAACTCTGAGTTTATTTTCAGTTTCAATAGAATATGATCTCAAATAATCTACTTTATCAATATTTTCATGGTTAATTTCAAGAGGGAGTACAACATCATATTCAATAGTATCATCTCTAAACCTTGAACTAATTTCTAATTCATTATAGTCTACTACAACTTCAGCAACATCTCTAAATTGAACATAGTTTTGAAGACATTTTTCATTTAATGTTTCCTCAACATAAATTTCTAATTGATTTTTCATAGAATTAATATCACTGTCATCATCATAACTAGGAATACGTTGCTCAAATGTCTCAGTTGTGTCATCATAATAGTCCCAATACAGAAGAGGTGTTTTTCCTAAAAACGAAAATCCTTGTGCTCTCTCAATTAAGTACTCATGATCTCTAAATTCACTAATAATTCCTCTCTCTTCTGGGTGAATCCATCCTCCTTGAAGACCAAGCAATCTTATTCCATCTCTTACTCTCTCATCAATACATGCGGTTGTAAATTCTTCAATTGATAATGTTGTTTTATACCCAGGACTCTGGTCTTCAAAAAAAGGGATAGGAGATTCACTTTGAGAAAATAAAAAAATACCTCCAAGAACTACAATAATTCCAATGATAATAAAAATACTTACTTGTGCTTTGTTCTTTGTAAAAATCATAGATTATTTGCACTATTTGTTTTTATAAAAATATGCAATTACTCACAAAAAAAACTACTAAGTTACGGGGAAATTTTTTAAAATATCTCTCATTGAACATAATATGTTAAAACTTGTTCGCTCAGAAATTCCAACATCACCTGGTGTCTATATTTATAAAAATTCTCGAGATGAAATAATTTATGTTGGTAAAGCGAAAAATCTAAGAAATAGAGTAATGTCTTATTTCACATCAAAGCATGAATCCTCCCCAAAAACTCAATATCTTGTCCAAAACATAGCTTCTTATGAAACAATTTTAGTAGATAGCGAAGTTGAGGCTCTTCTTTTAGAAAACAAACTCATCAAAAAACACAAACCCAAATATAATATTAACTTAAAAGACTCAAAAACTTATGCGTATATTAAAATAACAAATGACAAAATACCAAAAATTCTCTCCACGAGAAAAGTAACTAAAACAGGAACATACTTTGGACCTTATATTGATGGAAAATTAAGAATGGAATTGCTTGCAATGTGTATTTCATTATTTAAGATAATTACTCCAAAATCTTTTAGTTCTAAATCTAAACTCTACTATGAATTAGGAATTACTCCTGCAGAGAGTTTAGATAAAATTGATGTCGAAGATTATAAACAAAAAGTAAAAATGGCAAAAGACTTTCTTAATGGAAAAAACATTCCTCAATTAAAAAAACAACTCAAAGATGAAATGGATAATGCATCAAGAAGCATGAAATTTGAAGTAGCTCTTGAAAAAAGAAATCAACTCTTAACCCTTGAAAATATTCAAGAAAGACAAAAAGTAGACACAGTTAAAAATTACGATCAAGACGTTGTTGTCTCAATTCACGATGATGGTCAAGAACAATGTTTAATTCAACTTTTTCATGTCAGCAAAGGAGTAATTTCAGGTAAAAAAGAATTTCTTCTAGACTATGATGAAGATGTTTTCGAATCATTTCTTAAAATGTATTACTCATCACATTTAGCACCAAGCGAGATTTTAGTTAATACTACTTCTTGGAATGATGATTCACATGAGTCTTTGGAAGCTTATCTTAGTAAAAAAAGAGGGTCTAAAGTTGAAATTAAAGAACCAAAAAAAGGAGAAAAAAAAGCCTTAGTAGAACTTGTTGTCAAAAATGCTCGAGAAAATTATGCAAAGAAAAATGTTTTAGAACAACTCAGAGAAAAATTATCACTAAAACAATTACCTAAAATTATTGAATGTTTTGATATGTCAAATTTTGGATCAAATGACGTAGTGGGTGGAATGACTAGGTTTGTAAATATGCAAGAAGACAAAGAGGGCTATAGAAAATTTGAAATAAAATCCTTTAGTGGAAAAAATGATGATTACATGGCAATGAGAGAAACTCTCACAAGAAGATACAAGCGGATAATTGAAAATGCCGACAGGAGAAAAAAAGGACTTCAAGTAACAAAAGATTACGAACTCCCAAACTTAGTAATAATTGATGGTGGGCCAGGACATTTTGAAACAGGAAGAAAAGTATTTGAAGAATTAGGTATTGCAAATAACATAGATTTCATCTCAATAGCAAAAGGAGAAAAAAGAGATCGAAATGAGATATATACAATTCATAAATCAGATCCTCTCATCTTCAATGACAACTCAACCATGATGCTATTTCTAAGAAAAGTAAGAGACTCTGTTCATAACTATGTAATTAATTACAACCGTAAGAAACGAGATATGCGTTTTCGTGAAGAAACAAAGTAAAGGTAATTAATTACGACCAAAAACTACTACGTAGTTTTTGAGTATGTTATTTCGTATAATCGTCAAAAGCGAAGCATGAGATTCAGGGAAGAGACGAAATAACGACCAAAAATGATTATATCATTTTTGAGTATGTAATTAATTACAACCGTAAGAAACGAGATATGCGTTTTCGTGAAGAAACTAAATAACATTATTTAGGATAATATTTAAGTTTAAACGAAACCATTGTTTCATTAGGTATATCTATATTTCCTTGCGGATTAAATCCTTGGTTTATTCTAAGATTTCTCAATCCAATACCTAAATTTATTTCAAAGTCATCTCCAAAATTATATGGTTGCCATTCTAATGTAAGTGATTGTATTCTACTTCTATAATTATTTCCAGGTAATAATTCATTGACTTTTTCTCTGTTATAGTGAAGTTGTAAATCATATTTATTTAAATCATAAGGTCTATAATAGTAATCTCTTAATGAAGTTGAGTCAAATCTCCAAGAATATTTCTCAAACTTTGGATTATCTACACTTGTAAATGAAATTTTTGAGCTTTTAGCTTTAAAGTTTTTTTGAGAAGAAAACATTATATCTGGGGTATTTATACTAACTTCAGAAGAAATATCTTTGGCAATTGGTATTTCATGATTTCCAAGTAATGAGTAAGTAATATCAAAAACAGAAGGCTCTATTTCAAATACTTCGCTACTCTCAAATTCGTTTGAAAAAGCATTTTGTCCATATATTGAGAGTAATCCGGCAAGCAAAACCTTTTTTTTCATAGTGAATTAAATATGTGCCTATATATAAATCTTTTTCTCATAATTTGAGGTAATTTTTGTAGAATTGTATATAAATAAAAAAAGGTTTTCTTTATTATGGAAGTTGAATTTGATCAACATTATTTAAAAGATAATTCTGTAATTACTAAAGCAATAGAGAATTCTTTTATCTCAGACAAAGATATTATTTTAGAAATTGGTCCAGGAGAAGGTATCCTTACAAGAGAAATTCTAAAAAAAAATCCTAAGAAACTCATAGCAATTGAAATCGATGAAAAACACAAATCTCATTTAGATAATCTATCTCAAGAAAATCTAGAAATCCACTTTGGAAATGCATTAGATATTTTACCTTCTCTTCATTGTGACAAAATTATAGCAAATATCCCTTATGGTATTACTGAGAAATTATACTCTATTATCCTTGAAAAAAAAATACCTTTAGTTACTCTTCTTCATGGAATTGATTTCTATAAAAATATTATTCAAAGAGATACAAGGTGGAAATATTTTGTTTCTTCTCTCTATACTGTTGAGCTTTTAGAAGAAGTACCAGGAACATCATTTAATCCTCCTACAAAAGTAACTTCAGCTCTTGTAACATTAACAATAAAAGAAGATTTTTCTGCTTTTGATATTTTTATTCAAAATCTCTTTCAAAAAAGGTATAGATCTCTAAGTAATGCACTTCTATTTTCATTAGTTGATACTTTAAAACTATCTAAAAAAGAAGCAAAAGCAATGATTAAGGACTATGATTTTTCTCCTTTACTATTAGAGCAAAAAGTAACTCAAATAAAAAACCAAGATGTAGTATCAATTATAGAACAAGTAAGAAGTATTTTTAAGTAAGTTTTAGAATATATTGTGATAAAAAGAGTAAAAACCTTAAAGGTCTCTAGCTCCTAATGTTTTTCTACCATTAGCTTCAGCTCTTGCAGCTCCTTGTTCAACTGACCAAACTAACATTGAGTTTAAAGCTTCACCAAAATCTCCTGAAACGCTCATACCATCAGCTGCTTCTTTAACTTTTGATTTAACTACTAGCATTGGTTCAACAACGTGGTCTCCTACAAAAACATCTTTTGCTTGGATTGTTTTTCTACCATTAGCTTCAGCTCTTTTAGCAGCTGCAGCAATTAATGAATGAGCAACTTCGTTTAAAGCTTCAGCAGCATCTCCTGCTACATTACAACCTTTAGCTGCTTCTTTAACTTTTGATTTTACAACGATCATTTCTGCCATTTTTAATTTAATGTTTCGCTCCGCTCAGCTTAAATTAAAAATGGACAAAGTGAATCTGAGATCCACATTTGCCATTTTTTTAAGACTAAGGTCTACGAATATGACTATAGGGAGCCCCTATAATGTACTTATCAGCAATTACTTAGTTTATAAATGTTTTGTAGAACTTGTCTGTGAAATTCTCAAATTTCGGACTCTCAGCCCGTCTATTTATAAATATTGCTAATTTGAGGAGTAGAAAAAATAATCAACCCATAAGGTCCTTAAATGCTAATGCTTGGGATCCAAAAATAGAAATTCCAAGTAAAATTAAAATAATAATTGCAATGAGTGTAATTGTAGTATTGTTGAGTTCAAATGCTTTTTTATTCATTTTCAATAATTATTTTAGCCACTGGAGCAGATTTGAGATCATAACAGCTATATCCTTCTTCTTCGTATATAGCAATCTCAGAAATTCCTTCGAAGTTATCTTCACTTTGAAAATTATTATATCTGTAATTGTAAAAGTACATATACATTGAATATTCTTTTTTCTCTCCAGGAGATAAATAGGTATTTAAATTATAGTCATTTTCACCTCTTCTAAAATTAATTGGTGTGTTAAATTCATTACCAGAACATGCAATATAATTAGGAAGAGAAGGTTCAATTGGCAAAATACCAGTATTTTTAAGAGTAAAAGTACCTATTAGAATATCTTCACTAGAATTTTCAATAATAATTTTTTCTACAAAGGAAATTTCTTTTTGTGAATTAACACTTCCGTCTCCTAAAAAAAGTAATCCTAGTATAATTACTAAAACTATTGACATAATTGTGAGTTCTTTATTCATTTTATTTTACTTTTTTTTCTTTCTCTTTTTCTTTAAGAGATGTATGCACTTTATCTTCCTCAAATGAAATACCTGAGAAATGTTTTCCAAGTACAATCATAATTACAGCTGATGCTCCTAAAAGTAATATAACACCTAGTCCTTCTAAACTTAAAACATCCCATGTATAAAAAATACTAAAAATTAGTACTGAAAATGATGCAACATATGAAATAATAAACCATTTTTTATACCTTAGATAATAGATAATTGCAGCAATAATTGCAATAATGAAAATCAAAACTCCTAATGCTAATGACCAGTCTGCTTCCATTTTAAATATTCCTCCTTCTAAGGTATTCTCCAGTGTAAAATAAAAATAATGCTAGAAGAAAACTTAATATAATCTTTACTGAACTTGCGAGTTCATCCATAAATTCAATTACAAAATATGCAACTAATACAATAATAAAAAAAATTGCAATTGAGTAGAACATTTCATTGAGTCCCATAGTTAACTAATGAAATGATAATTTATAAATATAGCTATAGCTTCAGTGAGTAAATAGATTTATATACTTTATTAAATATTATACATTATGATTCACTCTTCTCAAATTGCACTTTATGCTATGTATAAATCAGGTTTTTCTAAAATGAAAGTAGCTGAGTGTGAAGATTTTGCAAAATATCTACTAAGAGAATATCATCATTTACCTAGAACTCAAAAAAATCAATTATCTGATGAGTTTAGATTCACAGATACTTCATCTGCAAAAAGAAAAACTACTGCAATGAAATTAATTGAGAGATTATTCTCAAATGATGGTCAGGTATTAGGAATCTCAGGAAATAACGGGATTGAAATGGGATTCTCACAAGACCCTTCTGTTGCTTTTATTTCTTATATTGGAAATACAGAAGTAGAAAATGATCCAATTTATGCTCTATTTGAAAAGTCAACAAGACAATTTAACCAAAGAAAATCTGCATAATGTATGCAAAGCTTTTGATTTTCAATAATTTATAATTTCTATCAAAAATCTAAGAAAACTTTTCTACATCTTCGACGCTATTAATTTCTTCCAAATCTTTATCTTCACGAAGCATAATAATTCTAGGAAATCTTAGTGCAAATCCGGAGGTGTATATTGTTGATCTTTGAATTTCTTGATATCTTACTTGGATAATTATTTTAGGTTCAAATGTAGTAACTTCTTTATCTTCAGATAATTTAAGAGGTTTTAGAAGCTCTGTAATTTTCATCATAGAAACACCTTCTTCTGAATTTTCTAATTCTTTAATTCCTGAACTTACCTTACCAATAATGAGGAATTTTTCAGTATCTTCTTGAGCATCTGGATTTAACACTGCAACATAAAATGATGAATAATATCCTGCTCTTTTACCTTTTCCATGCTCAGCCTTTACTATAACTACATCTAAATCTTCTTTAGTTTCTTTGAGCTTTGCCATAGCACCAGTTCTAAGTCCTGATGAATAAGGAGAATCAAGAGTTTTAAACATAAGACCTTCAACTTTATCTCTATCTAATGAAGTTCTAAAAAACTCATATGCTTCTTCTTCGCTCTCAGTAATCATTGCAGTAGTTGGTGCACAAAAGAGAAGTTTTTGGTTCTCGCGTAGTGCTTCTTTGGATTTAAGAGTAATATAATGATAAGAATCATCTTCAGAAATAGTAATTTCTTGTGTATCTTTGATGATAGTTTTCTTATCTTCTTTTTTTTGAGAAGTAAATTGAGTTAAATCCATTATCTAATAAATAGGCAAAGTCTCAATTTATTAATGTTTTGATTTGGTTTAATTTAAAGTTGTACTTATCTACTTTTAAAATTACTACTTGTTGTAGGTTATAATAATTTAAATTATGTTTTTTTAACAAAAACATATATGTCAAGAGTAATAACTGCACTAACAGATTTGGGAATGGGGTTTTATGATATTTTCTCAACAGATCAAGTGTTATATGGATTATATATTATTTTTTTCTTTTGGGCAATTTTTGCAATATACAATACTTTGCTTCAGATGGCAAAACCCATTAAAGGAAGGGCTGCAACGGTAGTCTCAGCAATGATTACACTAATTACAGTTGGAGCGATTTTCTATGGTAAATCTGTTGAAGAGGCACTCTCTTTATTTAATTCAACAGTAATTTTAATTTTTATTTTAATTGCATCAGGTGCTTTAGGATTTGGATTGGTTAAAATGATTCAAAAAACAGAAAATAAAGCAATAAAACTTATCCTTGGTTCTTTTATGGCTTTCCTGCTAACTTCAATGCTTGTTAATTTTAACGCACAAGGAGTTGCTACCGGAGGGCCATTTATCGATGTATTTGGAGATACAGGAGCAGCAGCAGTATTTATTGATATTTTCTATTATTTCAATTTGGGTGGTTTATTTGGATTTATAATTGGTATTATCATGTATATCTTTTCCTTACTTGGAAGTCTTGCTCCAGGTAAAACTTCTGAAAAAAAGAAAGAAAAAGATGATATTCAATTAATCAGAGATCTACTAAAAAATATCGCTACTACAATTAACGAAACAAATAATATTTTTAAAAATAAACTAGATTTATTGAATACTTTAGCAGGAACCGAAAAAGTAAATACAAGATTAGGTTCTGTAATCTCAGGATTAAAAAACGGAGCTAGTACTACAGTGAATGGGATCTCTTCACTAGGTGGTGCGGCTTATAATAGTGCAAAAAATACTTTCGGTTCCAGAACAAATACAACTCAATCGAGGATTGAACCTCATATGGGAAGTATTGGAGAAACTGATTTCTATGAAAACTCTTCAGATAGTGAATTAAGTGGAGGTAATAAATAAAATGACATTTATAAAAAATAAATTAGGTCTTTTTGCAACAAAAAAATTTGGAAAGACAAATTCTTATTCACAACTTCTCTCAACTTACAGGGACCAAAATACTGAGTTATTAACTAGATTTAAAAATATTTTAACCTATATAGATACTCTTCATCAAGCAGATGATTTTGAGAAAAAAAAGATTTTAGGATTTCTATCTTCATCACTTGATATCAAATGGTCTTCAGGAGTTGATGGTAAAAAAGCTTTAGACCAAATTTTTCATCATTTAGATATTGCATCAGAGAGAATAGTTACTTTAGTAAAAGAATTAATTAGAGAACTTGAGGAAGAAAATGCTTCACTTACAAAATATCTTGGTAATTTAAAACCAGATCAAGTTGATACTAAAAACGAAGTATCTGACATGTTAATATCATTTGCTCAAAAACAACATGCTCTAAGACAAGAATTAGGAACGCTATTTCCAAATATTCAAAAATTAGAACACTCAGTTATTGGGTATCAAGATGTAATGCTTACAGATATGATTTCAAAATATATTGCAGTTTACAATCAATTTAAAGAATTAATTAAAGATAATAAAGAAATTAAATATCTTTTTGAGTCATTTTCAAATATTATTAAATATCTTGGAAAAACAATTTCTTCTCAATCTCATTTTTTGAAAGAACTTGAAGCCCAAAAAGGAAATGATTCTGGAGAATTTATTTTTGCACAAAACTTTTATTCTGCACAAAGAGGAAATGTATTATTTAGCGAAGTAAATTCAATACTACAAAAACTCGAAGGTAAATCATATTCTGAGGCAGATGAAGACTTAAAGAAAAAAATTGATAAATTTGTAGAAAAAGAAATTGATCCTCTATTTAAAGGAATAAAAGAAGATGGTAAAGATATTACATCTAAACTCAAACTCGCAAATGATGAAGATAAAATTAAAAAACTCATTGAAGGAGATGATGAAAACTTAGGGTTTAACCAACTCCTATCTGATTTACAAACTAAAATTGCACATAGTGAAGATTACTCAGAAGTATTTGCTAAAAGTCAAATAAGTAAATTAATTCTTCCAACAGCAGGAGCAAAGATGCAAATTGGAAATTTTATTAAAAAATACATTGATTCAAAAGATGATAAGGATCGAAAAAAAAGTATTGAAAAAGCAAATGCATATCTAAGAGATGTTTTAAGTTCAGATACTGCTTTTGAAAATTATATGGAAATACAAGTTCAAAATCCATCAATTTCAGGAATTAGAAAAGAAGGTGGAACTTCTTCAAAGAAAACAAAATTGGACGATGAAACTGTAAAAGAAATTAAAGAAAGTTTTGGAAAAGTAATTTTTGGAGTTGAACACTTTGTTTCTTTAATTAGTAATGATGCATTAAATAAAGACAATTTCAAGGATGAATCTCAGAATTTAATTAATATTTTAAAATTATTATATTTGGAAAAATATTTGGGTAAAAAAAAACCACAGGAGTTTTTTCAAGAGTTTCTAAAAAAACTTAATTTAGACAAAAAAATCTCTGATGTTAATGGATTTTATAATGCTTTAGATAACTCAATTAGTTACTTAAATAAAGATTTTAATAAGAATGACCTAGAAGGTTTATACAATAATTTAAGACTTATACATACAATTTTGTACAATATTTTAAATTAATCAAATGGAACTCCCAAAATCATTTAATGAATTAAAAGAAAAATTAAGTTCGACAAAAAAAAGTATAAAATCAATTGAAGTAGGGGAATCAATTTATATCTCATATGATGCCATTCGTTTATTATTTGAGGTAGGTCAAAGTCAATCAGGAGAAGCTGAAATAAAGGATTTCATGGTTTTTTTAGATTTATCCTTTTCATCATTTTCTAAAGAGAAAGGTTCATCTTACTATTTAATTAAATTATATAAAGAAAATGAAGATTCTTATAAAATCATTGAAGGATTAGGAAAGAATTTATCTAGGGAATTACCACAAATAGATGACTTTCAAAAAGAGAATAAAATTTCTAGAGATATGTTAAATAATTTATTAGAAAAATTAAAAAAAGAACATCTTATTCAATTGCCTCCTGAAGATCCCTATAAATCTTTCTCAGATGATTTATCTCAAAGAGATAAGATTCTTCAAGAATATTTATCTAATAGATTTTTAAAAATTGCTGGAAGAAAATTGGATGATAATGAGCAAGATATGTATGACGCCAATCTTAATATTACAGTATCTTTTGAAAAACCAAAAAATGTTTCAAAAACTAAAGTATTACAACATATATATGGAGATTTAATTGATTCAGAATTAAGAGAACAAATTAGAGAAGCAGTTGCAATTGATGAAATTTTAGAAGGAGTCCCACATTATAACGAAAAAAAGCATATTGGGAAATTTGGAGCAGTTTTATATGGGCCTGCAGGTACTGGAAAAACTTCAATCATGAGAAGTTATATGGACGCATTTAGGGAAATGGGAGCATATGTTGATGAAGTTGATCTAACAAAAATTGACGATGGATATAAGGGTGGTCCGGCAAGGAAATTAAGGAAAACGTTTGTAGAAGGATTAAAATCAGCAAAAAAAAATTCGATACCTTCTTTGATCTGTGTTGATGAAGGAGATATGTTAGTAGAAAAGAACAAAAATAAGCTTGATGATAATTATTATTCTGGTTTAATTAGGACTGGAAAACAATATATTGGAAATAAAGGAGGTTTAATTGTTATTATTTCTACAAATTTATCCAAAAAAAGTTTTGATGATGCACTCACAAGAGGAGGAAGATTAAAGAAAGTTTACGTACCTAGGCCAAAAAAAGAAAAAATTAAGGAAGCATGGAAAAAATTTATACAAGATGATTTTAAATTATCTTTTAATCCAAAGCCAACAGAGGAATTTTATGATACATTAACTCATTTAATTGTAGAAAATGAAAAAACATATGGTGAAATGAAAGCATTTTGTCTAGACTACGAAGGCAAAAATAATATTTCTCCGGAATTTTTTATTCAGCATTTTCAAAAAATGCTCTCTACTGTATGGGCATCTAATGAAGATGATGTCACTGATAATGAATTTGAAAATCTATTTCAAAATATTATATCTCAAGGAATCAATATTAATACAATAATATCGATGGATAATTTTAATAATGAGGTAATGAGATGGTTTATTTCTAAAAAATCAGATCTAAAAAGCAACTCTTCACTATCTAATAATAGGATTCTATCAATTTTTGAATCAATAATCCAAGTTATATATTATGTCAAAAATGAATTAAATTATGTTATATCTAATAAAAAAATTACTTCAAAATTAAGTCAAGAAATAGAAACAGACAATTTTTTAGAACAGGTATTCAAATATCTAAGAGAAAATGATCTTGACACAGAAGAATTAAAAAAATATAGTAAGGAATCATTTTACATTTTGTTTCAAGAAAGTAATAATGAAAAAGACATAACTCCAGAAACAGAAGAAAAAGTAATTCCAAATACTACTAAATCTGAGTTTAATCAAAAAATAAGTTTTGCAATTGACTATATTTCAAAAAATATTCATCTCTTAGAAAATATTTATTTAGGAAACTTAACTGGTGATGATAGAGTTTCAGTACTTAATTTATATCAAAAAAATCTTACTTTCATTAGAGATAATATTGAAGATTTTGATAAAGAAAATAACGTTTCAAGAGGATTATTATTTAGTTACGAAAAAAAATATATAATTCCTATAAATAATATTATTGCTTTACTTGATAAAATGAAATTAAAACCCCAAATAACTCAAACTCAATATTCTCTACTAGTTTCATTATTGAATGAGTTAGAGTTTTAGTGTGTTACTTGGGAGGTACGACAAAAAATAGATTTATAAATACTAAAGTATTACTACTCATATGGGAAATGCACTAAATTTCGAAAATGCTGGAAAAGAACCAAATATGAGAAGGCCTTCTCCAAATAGAAATCCAGCTAAATATATTCTACCTTCGCTCTTGATTGTAGGTTCAGCAAGCCTTGGTGCCACATATTTAAATAATACTGATGTTGAAGTTACTACTAA
>CAKZOW010000004.1 GCA_937138345.1 uncultured archaeon
AAGTTTTCTTGGATTTTAGTCATACAATCAAATTCTCTAGGCGTTAATTGATTTTTAATATGGTGTAATGATATGTGTCCTTCTTCTTTATTTACTGTTTTATTTTCTCTATATTCACAAACACCTAGGCCAGTACCTGCACCAACTACTAAAAAATTTTCATTTTGAAAATTTCCAAAAACTTGGACATTAGATACGTCTTTAACTCCATTTGCAATAGCTTCAAAATCATTGAGTAAAGTTATATTTTCAAAACCTATTTCTTTAAACTCATTTTCACTTATTAAAAGAGTTGAATTATGGAGTTGTATACTACTTTTTGTCTCATTTACACTCCCAGCACCAGAGCATACGATTTTTTTTGTTTCAACTTTTTCCAAATACATATACATAGAGATTAAATCTTTTACCGAATTGATATCTTTTGTTTGATAATCTCTAACTCCTAAAATATTTTTTTCATTAATATATGCTACTCTTGTATGAGTTCCAGATACATCGCAAATAATTGAATCTACTTGTTTCATTGACCATCATCTCCACAAAAAATAACTTTAGATTCAACAATTGTAAATACTCTTTTTCCCCTAGTTACATCATCTTCTGGAAGTCCTGAGATTTGATTATTTTTTTTCTCAAAAACCATTTCTTGAGTTGCTTCAAGTGTAAAATGATATCTATATTGAGCATAGGTTTCTTTATCATAAAAATACTCAATATCTTCACTATGTTGCCAGGAATCGTCGAGTTTTGTTTCTTTATCAATTGGATAATAATATCTTGGATCCAAACCTACAATTGTTGGTTTTCTAAATGCTCTATCTATGATATTTGCATGACCATTTGACCAAACAATTGAATCTAAAACATAATAGAGTTCATTATTATCATATCCATTAAATGCTTTTTCAAAGGAAAGTGTTACTTGAGAAGGTACTTTTTCTAAAGCTCTTTGCTCACATTGTGGGTCAATGATTATTTCTTGTTTAGAACTACATCCTACAAGTATTAGAACAGACATGAGTAAAAAAAATATTTGTTTAAATTTCATCTTATTATAGTTAGATTTTTTGCTTTAAATATATTTGTTTTAAGGCTATTTATTTTTTCTTTTAAGTACTTTTTTTACTGCGTTAATAATATCTTTTTCTCCTAATTTGTATGCTTCTAAGAGTTCATATCCTGATCCACTTTCTCCAAAAGAATTTTCTACTCCAATTATTTCAAGTGGAGTTGGATATTGCTGAGATAATACTTCAGAGATTGCTGAACCTAAACCACCTATTTTTTGATGTTCTTCACAACTTACAATCGCATTTGTTTTTTTTGCATATTTTAATAGAGTTTTTACATCAAGAGGTTTTATTGTATGCATGTTAATTACAGCTGCAGAAATCCCTTCTTTTTTAAGTTGTTCTCTAGCTCTTAGAGCAAATTGGAGCATAATCCCACAAGCAATTATTGTCACATCAAGGCCCTCATCTAATACATTTGCTTCCCCTAACTTAAAAGGTGATTTTTTATTTGTTATGTTTAATGATTTCTCTCTTGAGAGTCTTAGATAACATGGTCCTTCTTTTTGTGCAATAGCTATAGTTGCTTTTCTAGATTCTTCTTCATCACATGGAACAACAACACTTAGATTTGGAAGTACTCTTGTAATTGCAATATCTTCAAGAGCCTGATGTGTTGCACCATCAGGTCCTGTTGTAAGTCCTGCATGTCCTCCAATTATTTTTACATTATGATTTGAATAACATACACTTACTCTTAATTGATCCCAGTTTCTTCCCGGGGAAAATACTGCATAAGAACAAACAAAAGGTATTTTTCCAATATGTGCCATTCCTGCTGCAGCACTCATCATATTTTGTTCACATATACCCATTTGATAAAATTTTTTTGGATAAGTATTTTTGAATTCGGTGAGTTTTAATGAGTCCGTTAAATCTGCACTTAATACTCTAATGTTGTTATCTTTTTTTGTTGCTTCTACAAGTGCTTCTCCAAATCCTGCTCTAATTGCTCCTTGTTTTTTTTGATCTAATGTTGTAATATAAGATGTTGAAATCCTTCTAATAACTCTCTTTGGTTTAGATTTTGTATCGCTTTTTTCTTTTGTTACTGCTGAGACTTTTTTCATCATTTTTCCTTTACCTCACTTTTTCCTTCAAGTAAAATTCTTTGGGATTCTAATTCATCTAACGCTAATTTTCTTTCTTCTTCATTTGGAGCTTTACCATGCCAGTGATAATCTCCTTCCATAAAACTTACTCCTTTCCCTGGAGTTGTTTTTGCTAGAAGACAAATTGGTTTTCCTGATAATTTTTTTATTTCTTCAAAAACATGGTGGATTTGATTCATGTCATTTCCATCAAAATCTACAACTTTAAATCCAAAACTTGTAAATTTATTATGTACATTATCAAATGCTAAAACTTCTTTAGGATTACCATCAATTTGGATATCATTTTTATCTACAATAACTACCAAATTATCTGTTTGTTCTTTATGTGCAAACATGAAACTCTCCCAACACATTCCTTCTTGTAGTTCTCCATCTCCTACAAAACAAAACACTCTTCTTTTTGAATTTGATCTTTTAAGTTCTGCAGACGCGCCGACTGCTTGAGAAACACCCTGACCTAAAGGACCACCAGAGTTCTCGACACCTGGAAGAGAGTCATGTGAATTATGGCTTGCGACGCTTGGATGTCCTTGGAGTCTTGAGTGTAATTTTCTAAGTGTTTTGAGTTCATCTATTGGAAAGAAACCTCTATGTGCGAGTGTTGCATAAAGAATTGGAGCAGTATGTCCATTTGATAAAAAAAATAAATCTCTTGTTGCAAGCTTTGGTTTTTTTGGGTTAACTTTCATCTCTTTGAAATAAAGATAAGTCATAATATCGGCCATACCTAAAGCTCCTGCAGTATGTCCTGATTTTGCATGGTAGAGCATATCAATTATTGATTGTCTAATTTCATTAGCTTGAATTTGCAATTCAACTATATTCATAATAGATTTTTACTTATGAAGTTTAAAAATAAATGCTGTACTTATTGGATAAGAAATAAAAGAAAGAAAAAAAAGAATTGATTATTCAACTGTTGGAATTTGTTCTTCAATTACTGAAGTTGGGATGTATTTTAATAAATCGAATGTGATTCTTTGTGGATATACCTCTAAACCATCTCCTTTAAATCCTTCTAAGAGAGGAATAATTGCCTCTTGATCTTGAGCTAATTCACTTAAAACTAGCGAGAAAAGAGCTTCTTTAACTGTCATATCCATATCTTCAAGAGCTGAATTTAACATTGATTTTGCAGTTGGTTTAAATGATTCTAACATAAATGAAGGAATATTTGCTTTCTCAAAAATTAATTCAATTAATTCATCATCAGGATTTGAGGAATCTAAGACTCTTAGTATTTCAACATCAGTTAATGTAATGTTGTACTCACCAAATTCTTCCTCAGGAAGTAAGTCTTCAAATGAAAATGTTTTTCCTGCAATGAGTTCTCTAAAAAGAACATCGTCAATTACTACAACAAACTCTGCAGAATCAGTTGATACTTCTTCTACATCTAAGTTATTAATATTATTAATTCCTGAAACTTGATCAACATTTGCTTGAGAGTTTTCGAAAGGAATTTGTACTCCATAGAGAAGAGATTCTTCTTGAGCATATACTACATTTACTACAAAATCTTCTTGTGATGATAATGATTTAAAATCAAGATATGCTAACCCTCCAACTCCTGCAATGATTAATAGTATTAAAATAAAAACACTAATAATTGCAAAAATTACTTTTTTAACGAATTTGAAAATGAGATACACTACAATAATAAAAAGTAGAATACCTACAATTAATGTGAATTCCATAGTTATTACTAGAGTTCTGAGTTTAAAATACTTGTGGCTTACTCATAAGAGACATGAGATAAGAGAGAAAAGGGATAAGTGAGATTTGAAATAGAAAATGAGTAACTAAAAAGACCCAGGCATAGGACTTTTACAAAAATCCCATTCCAGACCAAGTTCCTCTTGGTTGTCCTTGTTGAGGTTGTCTTGGCTTAAATGCACTATATCCAAAACCATACTGTGAATATTGTGGTCTGTTTTCATAATCTCTTTTTATTGTCATCCAATCTGAGACTTGCTGTCCACCAACAAATTGAGAATTTTCTTGTAATTTATATCCAGTTCCTCCTTGAGAATTTGAATCACCAAAAAGCGAAGGGTTAAAAATATCCCATGCATTTTGAAGATGCATAACACTATTTGCACCTCTTCCTCCTGCTTCTACAATTAAAGCCTCTTTGAATCCTGCACCTCTTAATTTTTCTCTTAAATCATGAATATCTAAAATACCTTGACCCAGTAAATTGTGATCATCATCTTTTCCAGATGTGTCATTAAAATGGACGTGCTTGATAATTCCTTCTTTGTACATCTCAGTTGCTTGATTGTTTAACCATTTGTTAAATCTATCAATTCTGTTTTCTTCAGACTCATTTTCTTCTTTTTTAAAGTGTTTAAGCCATACTGCTGCGTGGGCATTATCAAAGGTTCCTCCAATATGTCGTTTTGCAACTTCTAATGCTTGGGAGTGGTTTGTAATTTTTTGTCCTGTTTCTTGTTCATATTCTTCTTTTAATGTTTTATATTCATAGTCATCTGAGAGAAGTTTATCTGCAAATTCTTTTTGTGACATTCTCACTGTTGCTTTAAACTCTTCAATTGATGTTAATGAACCATATCCTGGAAGCATGTTTTCTGGAGCAAGATATAATGGTTTATTAATTAAATCAATATCTTCATAATCTTTTAGACCTGTTACTTGTTTTAGTTTATATCTTTCTTTTTGTAATTGTGTATGAATTTGATTTTGTTTCTTTGCATCAGTTTCCTGATCATAGAGTTGTTGTAACTCTCTTACTTTTTTATTTATTTCTGCTTTCTTTTCAAGAGCATCTTTTGATTTTCTTTTTAGATCTAGTTGGTATCTAAGAGCTTTAGTTCCAAGGTGAGCCATGGCAGTTGTATTTTTTTTAAATGATTCATCCGTGATTGATTTTATCTCGTTTTTTTGTTCTTCAAGTTTATTTTTTTGTTCGTTTGTTTGAGCAATAAGTTCATCATATTTTTCTAATTTTTGATATTCTAATTGACCAATATCTTGCATTATTTGTAATTTCTTTTTTGTTAGACCTGCCGCACTTTCTTGAAGTTGTTGTGCTCTTTGTTGATCTTGTAGAGTTAGAGTTCCTGATTGAGATTTTTGTACTAATTTTTGGAATTCTTCTTGTTCTTCTTCTGAAAAACCACCATTTAATTTAAGTTTTAAGCTTTTTACTTTTTGAGTATCTCCTAGTTTTTGGGCAGCTTTAATTTCTGAGACTAAACTTCTCTCTTCTTTATTTATCTCTCTTATTTGACTATATGAATCCTTATATAATTCATAATTAAATTCAATGTCTTCTTTTTGTAGGTCTGCGAGTTTGATTTGATTGTCAATTAATTTTTGATAAAATTTTTTATCTGATACTCCAGACATGTAATTATTTTCTTTGTATATTTTTTTATAATCTAGGAGTACTTTGTTTTTTAAGTTCCTAAATTCTTGCTCTGATACATTTAAATCTGCAGGTTTTCCATTTGTAAAGATTGCATTTAATTTTTGATAATCTTCTATTGTAAAAGATTGGTCTAAGTTTACACCTATTTGATTAATCATTGATTTTTCTTTCTCATTTAGAGTTTTTAGAGCATCAAAGTCTACCATTTCTTGTTGTCTTGGTGCAGATGTTATCTTATCTCCTACAACTACCATTGGATTATAATCTGGAGATACTTTTGCTTTTTCTAATGATTTATCTGAGTAGTATTCC
This sequence comes from uncultured archaeon, assembly GCA_937138345.1. Classification (GTDB taxonomy): domain Archaea; phylum Nanobdellota; class Nanobdellia; order Woesearchaeales; family UBA583; genus UBA583. The sequence continues at coordinate 5,895 of CAKZOW010000004.1, forward strand.
TTCCAGCCTTCTGAAGAATTTTGTTTTGCTTGAGTATTATAGAAGTCTTTTTCTTTTTGTGATAAATTTTCAAATTCAGTTTTAACTTCTTTTATTTGTTCAATATTATCTACAAATTCTCGATCAAGAGGATTTGATTGAAAATATTCTTTTTGAAGTCTTTCGTATTCTGTTTTATTATTTTCTTTTAACCAAGTGAGATATTCCTCCGAGAGATTTAAATCACCTCTTGATGAAGGTAGTGGATCTCCTTGTATGTGGAATACAACAGCTCCTTGTTTTGCAGTTTCTGCTGCAAATTTTAATGATTCATCTAATTCCCTAATGTTGTTTGCACGCTCAGCTTCATTAAAACCTCCCTGACCTAGACCTGAGAATGATACAATATCAAAAGAAGAGTGAACACTTAGAGTTTGGTTATTTAGTTTTGCTAATTGCATAATTGTTCTTCTTTGTTCAAATCCATATTTGTCTGGAACATCTTGTGCTCCAAAATTTCCTTTACCTCTTCCTGCTAGGTGAAGTTCTACATGCTTTACTCCCCTTCTTACCATTGCTTGGAGTTCTGTTAATTGATTTGCACCTGGCTGAGTTGTAGTACCAAAAGATCCAAAACTCTCTCTAAACTCTTTTGGATCATGCTGGTCATTTGAAGAAGAAAAATTATGTTCTGCCATAGTAATCTAGTATAACATGTATTTCGAGATATTTAAAACTTTAGTAGTAATTTGAGAATAGAAAATATATACTTGTAATTTTTAGTTTATATAAATGAGAAAAAAATATGTTGTTTAAAAAATGAAAACAAGATTTAAAGCCTATGTTTTCGTTGGAAATCCTAAGCATTGCTTAGGAGAATCAAGGTAAGCTTATAATCTATGCTTACGTTGGTATTCTTCCCCTTCTTTTTTAAGATGGGAAGCAGCTTTGAATTCTTTTGAGACTTTTGAGACTCTTGAAACTCTCGCTAAAGCAGCTGTTCTTGCTAATTTTGTGAATCTGAACCATTTTAAGATTCCAAAAGCAGCAACTGTTGATGGAAGTAAAGCTAAACCTAAGGCAATTAATTCAAAAGGAATTGTTGCTAAAACATCTAACCAATTGTGTGACATGAAATCTTTGAATCCATGTGATTTTTTCCATAATCTTACAAGATCTGCAAAAAAGATTACAAATACTACAATATTTACCCAGAAGTAAATGTTGTTAACACTTGTTAAATCAACTCCTGCTTTTCCTGAAAGCCCTAAAATTTCTAGTATTAAGAAAATAGTTACTACAAATACTGCTACAAATACTAAGAAATCTAACAGTCTGTCAGCACTTGTTTTTTCCTCTATAAAATATTCATCCATTTTTTACACAGTAAACAATGCAAAGAACAAATAAAAAGCTTATTTGTGCCCTTGTATTTTAATTAGATTTAAACGAAAACTAATTTAATATTTCTTAACCACTAATAAGAGATTAAGACTTTTTCTAATAGTACCCTTCTTTAATTAACCAACTACATTGGAGCAGATCATCTTCTCCTTCATTAATTCTAGTAAAACCATTTCCATCACTAGCATACCCATAAATATTATATGCAATCATCATACAGTTATCAACTAAAAAATTATAATAATCTTCTGAAGTATCATAAGTTGTAATATTTCTCATTGAATAGAGAGTTATGTTTATATCTTGGTTTCTAAAAATATTGTTAAAAAACAGATGTGAACTATAAGATACATTTTCCCTATATGAAGGATCGTTATATCCGTGGATAGTTGGATTAATTAGAGTTAAGTAATTACAACATCCTTTAGATTCTGATTCAAAGTTATAGTATTGTCTTTGTATGTCAAATTCTGAGAGAGTTCTATTAATAAATAAAATTTCATCAAATACTCCGCTAAAATTATTAGATTGAACACCCAAAGAAGGATACGTACTAGATCCAAAAGTAATTTCCCCACCATTTCCTTGAGAACTTGGTGTTGAACCAACTGCATTTGGAGATTTTTTCTTGTTAAGGTAAACATCAATTGCAGAACCATTTCTAGTTAGCACTAAATGATTGTATCTATTTGGAACAACACTTACATTTTCAAAAAATAATGTGTTTCCAATATTATTATCAGAGAGAAGTATCCCGCTTTGATTATATCCCAAACTAAGTTCTGTGTCATAAGTCATAAGAGTAGCATTAGGTAGTTCTGGGAGAAACCAAAAAGAGATAGTAAAGTTATCTTGTAAAAAGTCTTCCCAAGTTGAGTTTAACGTTAAATTAAGATAGTTTCCATTATTGAGATAAATTCCTCTTCCATGAATTGAATCCATATAATCTACAAATAATCTTTTTTTGTTTACATAAGACCTACCAATTTGTTCTTCTGAGAGTTTATCTGAGTAAAGTGCAATCTCATCAAAATTACCATTTACAAATAAACCTGAATGGGATGAATTAGCCCCAAAGATAATATTTTGATTAAAGGAGACATTTGTACATATATTTTGATTAAAGGAATATCTTCCTGAAGATACACCATTAATGAATACATTAATTGAACCATTTTCTGTATCGATGTGTGAATAAATATGATTGTAAGAATTTGTGAGTTCTTCATCTGGATAGATATCATACATTACATCTACTCCAACATTACATCTATAGTTTATTCTTATACCTGAGAGATCATCTAATAAAAGTATTTCAAATGCATCTTCTGTTGCTGTTTGATATCCTGTGCTCATAATTGATTGTAATCCTGATTTATTTTCTAGTTTAAACCAAATTGAAGATGAAACATGTTTAAGAGAATCAAAATTACCTGTATTTTGAATTTCTAGATAATCTAATTGAGAATCATTTAAGTAAACACATGAAACCCAAGGACAATCACTTGCATTGGAAATTCCAGGAGATGAAATAATTGTATGATTATATGAAGATTCATCGTAGAGATTGGAATGATTTTCAAGACTTGTAATAAATAGTGTATCTCCAAAAAAGTCTAAAGTATTTCCAACTTGGGATGTATCGTAGGGTAAAAGTAATTCTTCGTCATAATCAAAAGAATAGAAAGCAAATACGTCTTTATATGAACCATGAGTTATGTTAAATAAATTGTTTAGATAACTGCTTCCAATAGAATATCTATAATTTCTATCAACATAAATATTTGTAAATTGATTTTGAAGAGTAATGTTAAATAATTCCAAAGACCAATTTAAATTTGCAGCATATAATTCCACCGGACTAATTCTTGGCGTATCTGAACCTGTGTTTGCAATAATGTGAAAAGAAGGATCAAGTAAATTATATGATTGAAAACTAGTAATTACTGTTTCATTAAATACCCATGATGATACATTATCAAATGAAGTGAAATTGAATCCAATTAATGCCTGAATATCAATTGTCATTGGATCTTCTTCGTACACAACAAGATCATATACATAAAATGAAGTATTCATGAAATAATTATCTTGAGTTTTTTCTATATACTCATCAGTTAAATTTTTTAATGTATATCCTTCCATTTCTGGAACAGGTGTTGAATCAAGAGTTCCTTCACTAATTAATTCTTTTACAAGTTCATTAAGCATGGTATAATTTGTTTTATATAAGTCATAGACAATTGGAGATACTGATTCATTAACTAAAACGTCCATTGCTTTGTAAGCTGAAATATCAAAAAGATCAAGAAGATAAGTATCTTTAAAGTATATTACTTCTTCATTCATTGAATAGATCCTATATTCTTCTAAGTTATTTGCTGAAGAAAAAGTGTCTTTTTCAAATTGTAATTCTGCATAAAAAAAAATCAATATTACTAAAAATAGAGAAAAAAATGAAAATGCATATCCTCGTTTATTATTTTTTATTGCCATAGTATTATTTGAAATGTATAAGGACCAATTATTTGACTCCTATTTGTAAATGCTATTACTTCTCTACTCATAGCATAACTCACCTTAGATTCCTCATAAGAAACTCTAATAACTGGAGAAGAATAAAGAGAATATGAATTTGTTGTATTGATTAATGAGATATTCATAAAATATTGATTTCCTTCAGTATTTTCAAAATAAATCCTAGTAATATTCCTTGCTAGTTCCAAATCACCATTTTCATAAAAAATACTTACTTGTTGTGCAATTGAATTTTCAATATTATTTATTTTTCCTTGAACAAATAAATCTCTAATTTCTGGGCTATTTAGTGAGTTAATAGATGTTGTTGTAATCCTATTGAGACTATCTTGAGTAAACTCGTATAGGCCATCATCATTAGATACCTCACTATAATAAATTGATGCAATACCTAAAGCAACAATTAAAATCACAAATGAGAAGATAAGATCCATCATAAATATCTGTCCTTTGGACTGATATTTATTCAAATTTAAATGCTTGAAATTCATCCTGAGAATTTGTGGATGTACTCTTGAAATGTTTTTGAAGAATAAGGATATGCGTTTATATAAAAAAGATACAATTTTTAAAAGATAGATTATAGGATTAAACATTTGAAAAAATTAAAGTTAGGAAGTAGATATTATCTACAAGGCTCGTTATTAACGATGATTTTTGAACTTCCTTTACAATTCAAATTTGTTGCCGGATCAATTTTAACTAATTTTCCATCTTTTTCAAAAACAATTGCAAATTCATTTTCAATACCTAGTTCTTCTTTTATATCAGCCATATCTGATGAAATCAATTTATTGATATCTACGTTACTTTGCCCATCTAGAACTCCTTGGACCTTAAGTTCTTCATATACTTCCTTAGATTCTAAATTTGCTTCTCTTGCTTTTTGTTCTAAGTTTTCATCATTAGTTTCTGAAATTTGATTAATTACTAGAAATAATGCCCCAAATAAAATTATTACAATTACTACTAAAATATCTGCTGAAAATGATTGTGCTTTTTTTTCCATTTTTTAATTATTATTACATATATATATGTTCATTTTATAAGGTATATTGTCCACTAGAACAGAGTACTGTTGTGAGATAATATCTTGACATTCACCTTCAACGGATTCAACTAAAATTGATGAATCTTCTGTTGGCTCAATATAGAGTGGATTTAGACGAGTCTCAGTCCATGGTGCTTCACAGTTAATTTGCTCTTTATAATTTCCATAAACATCAACAGGTGTTGTTGGTAAATCTACCCAACCTCCGTAAAGAGAACCATCACAGGCTTCTGGAACATCAAAGCAACTTGGAATTCTTAGAGCGCATGATGAATATACTCTATTATCTAATTTTGAAGTACAATCTGAGTTACATCTAAGTGTTGAATCTGATTCAATTACTTGTGCCCATACTGCATAAGGATATTGTCCTGTGATCCCAAAATCAGAATACTCCGCAGCACATGATGATACTCTTCCATTAATATCATTAGACATCCTAAATAAGCACTGATATCCTCTTTGTTCGAAAAAACTCGTATTATCAATTTCAAGACGTACTGCACTAGCAGTTGTTGGTAAATCTGCACAAATTACCGTATTATGAATTGCTGAGTTAAAAGTTTCATTAAGAGCAACAATACCATTTGTATAATTTGTTAAGAAAAATAGAGGCTGATCATTATTTGTACATTTATTATTTGAAGTAGGTTCTCCATAAAATGATAATCTATCTTCTACAATATTTAGAGGAGATGTACAACATAGAGCAGTATCATAATTAGAATCTCCAAAAATAGATACATGTGAACTCATAAATTCACTTGGCTGGGAATTTGGAGCATTATTAAATACATTTGAATGAACATGCAATACTGTGTCATTTTGAGCACATTGATCTTGCGGTTTCCATTCACATTGTAGATTCTCTGCTGCAAATGCGAAAGATACTATTTGAAATAGTAATATCAATGAGAATATTCTTTTTAACATACAATTCTTGAAAAAAATATATATAAAAAGATTTGTCACTACTAAAAAAATTATTTATTTACTTTATTTGGACAAATTGTATTAAAATCACAATATGTACAATTAAAATAACTTGGATTAGGATCGAATTTCTCTGATTCTATCTTATCAATTAAATCAAGAATTGTTTGTTTTATTTTTTCAAGAATTGTTTCATCAAATTCAATACTATCTATCTCATCATGAATTAAATACCACAAACCCATTTTTTTAGGAGTTATGTTATCATATTTCATAGCCATTGCATAAACATAGAGTTGAATATTTTCTTTTAATTTTGATTTTAATTCTTTGGAGTTTGAAGTTTTATAATCTAAAATAAATACTTCATCATCTACTTTTTCAATTCTATCAATAAAACCTAATATTCTTTTTCCTTCAACTGAAAATTCGAATTTTTTTTCTAATGATACTGTAGTGCTATTTTTGAAAAAAGTTTGTTCTTTTTTTACAAATGATTTTACGATATCAATTCCTTTTTCATAATATTCTTTTTCTTGTTTGGCATCAATATAAGATTTTGAAATCCACTGTTTTGATAACTCACTCAATCCCCTTAGCGTTAGTTCTTTTTCATTTAATTTTTTAGCTAAAGGCTGAATTTCTTCTAATACACTATGCATTGAAGTTCCAAAGTCAAAGTAATGTTTTGACCCTGTTGGTATTTTATAGATGTATTGATAGAGATATTTTTTGGGGCATTGTTCATATGTTTTTAATTGAGAAACTGAGTATACCATTTTTTTAGGATCTACTAATTTAGGTTTAGGTTTTTTTGTAATAATTGAATTTTCTTTATTTTGAGAACTCATAAAAGAGGTTAAACTTTTTTGAGTTTGGAGAGAGGAAGTGTACTCTTGTAATAGTTCTTTTGCTTTTTGAAATTGATTTTGTAAGATAGCACTTGATACTTTTTGCTCTAAAAGAGCAATTTGGTCCTGTCCGTCAATCAATGAGTTGAAAAATTCTCTTAAATATTTTTCTTCAGGAAGTGAGAAATAAGATAGGAAAGGAGATGGTTTTGATGGTAGCTTATTTTGAGAGTATTGGTTAATATATGAGAGAAAAAGATACCGTTTTGCTCTTGAGATTCCTACAAAAAATAATCTTTTTTCTTCTTCTAAAAATGATTCTTTTGTTTGGTCTACTTCTGTTTCAAAAAGAGGTTTCTGAAAAGAAGAAGGCATTTTTTTATCATTGAGATAAGGCATATGTACATAATCAAATTCTTTTCCTTTTGAATTATGAAGGGTGAGTAATGTTATTTGAGATACTTTTTCTTCTTCTTGAATAGATGATGAAAATAAATTATTATTAATAATCTCTAAAAGAATTCCTAAATCATCGATACTTGAATCTTTAAATGAAGTTTCACAATATTTTAAAAAATTATTTAAATTTTCAACTTCAAATGAATTTTTTTGCTTGAGTGCTTTAGAATATAGATTAAATGATGAAATAATTTTTAATATAAAACTTGAAAGTGAGAGTTTAGAGGATTTTAATTCTAAAAGTGATGCTAAAGAAGAGTATAAATATTGTATTGATTCTTCTTCATCTTTGTATGTTGAATATGATTTTTTTTGTTTTAATACATTGTAGAGTGATTTCTCATGTAATGAAGATGCTCTTGAGAGCGATCTTAGAGTTTCGCTACGAATATCTAAGTCTTCTAGTAAAGAAAATAAAAATACTGAATTTTCGTGTGGGTCTTTTAATACATTTAAAATTTTAAATAAATTTTGAAGTAAAACTGAATCTGAAAATGAGTATAGTCCTGGTGCATTATGTTCTATTCCTGCTAGAGTTAGTGCCTTAGAAATGTTTTTTAATTCAGCCTTTCTTCTTGTTAAAATACCTATTGTTGAATCTTTAGAAGTATGAAGGATATCCTGGATAGAATCAATTAAGTACCCTAGTTGTGAAAATTCATTAGATGTTTGTACTTGAGAGATATTACCTTGTGTTTCTAGTTTTGGTTCTAAGATTTCCTTTGATGATGAAATTTTATTAATTACAATATTTACAGGATCAATTATTTGTTTTGATGACCTAAAATTTTCATTTAAATAAATTTCTTTACTATTTGTAAAAAATTCTTTAAATAAATCAACATTTGAAAAGTTTGCTCCTCTGAATCCATAAATTGACTGTTTTTTATCCCCTACAATAGTTATATTATTCTCAGCTAGTTTTGTTAGTATATCTAATTGAGTTTTATTTGTATCTTGAAATTCATCTACTAAAATATATTTGTAAGTTTCTTTTATCTTATCTACTACTTGAGGAAGTTCTAGAAGTTTTTTTACATAAAGAATAATATCTCCAAAATCAATATATTTATTTTTTTGTTTATACTGTTCATATTTTGTATAAAAAGAAAAAATGTCAATTTTTGTATGAATATTAGTTTTAAGAGATTCTAATTTATCCAATGAAAAACCATAATCTTTGAGTTTTGAAATTACTAAGAGACACTCTTTTGCTAATACTAATGAGTCTTTTTTCTTTTCAAGAGATTTGAAAGAAAATTCTTCAATATGTTTATAGAAATAAAGAAGTTGCTTAGATTCATCAATGAGTTCATATTCATTTGGAAAGTTTTCTAGAAAATGAGAATATTCTTCTAGTAATGAGAGACCAAATGAGTGAAATGTTTGAGCTGAAAATGAATTTGTATTCCCAATACTTTTATTTAAAATACTATTTACTCTTTCACTCATCTCTTCAGCTGCTTTTTGAGTAAATGTCAGTGCTAAAATTGAATTTGAGTCAAAATTTTTTTTCTCAATTAAATAAGTAATTTTTTTACTAATAACATTAGTTTTACCACATCCGGGACCTGCTACTACAATGAGAGGTTTTTCTATTTCTTCGACTGCCCTTTTTTGTGATATTGTTAACATAGAATTACTGAGAATGAGAATTTTATAAATATTAGTAATGAAAAACGACAATATTTATATAATTAGATACACCAAAATTACTATGGTTAAAATTTCTTTGAATTTAAATGAAGATATACATCAAAATGCTAATAATTACTTTTTAAAATCAAAAAAAATAAAAAATAAACTCCCCGGAGTAGATTTAATTATTGAGAGAACTCTCAAAGAAATTGAAGAATTTGAGAAAAATAAAGAAGAATATGTTAAGAAAAAAGAAACTAAAGAAAAAATTTCGAACTTAAAAAAAACACAATGGTTTGAAAAGTTTAGATATACTTATACTTCTAGCAATAACTTATTAGTATTTGGAAAAGATGCTGGAACAAATGAAGTGTTACTTAAAAAACATCTTTCTCAAAACGATATTGTTTTTCACACAGAAGCCCCAGGATCACCATTTGGTATCTTAAAAGATGTTGTTTCTATCAACCAAGAGACTAAAGAGAGAATTGTTGACTTAGATAAAAGAGAACTTCAAGAAGCAGCCCAAGTTATTTGTTGTTTTTCTTCCCAATGGAAGAAAGGATTTGGGACTGCAGATGCATTTTGGGTATTTTCAGACCAAGTTTCAAAAACTGCAAATACTGGAGAATATATTTCAAAAGGTTCTTTTATGGTTAGAGGAGATAAAAATATATTAAAAAATTTAGTTCTTGAAATTTGTTTAGGTATTGAGAAAAAGGAAATTATTGATGAAGATAATGATATTTCCCATAAGTATTATGAATTATATTCAGGGGGAGAAAATAGTGTCAAGAAAAAATGCGGACAAAGATATATTAAACTAATCCCAGGACAAGATAATTATAAAGTACTTGGTAGAGAAATTAAAAAAAAGTTGTCTGCAGATATTAGTGATCTGCCCACATGGATTCCAAATAATTGTAAAATTACTAAAAAATAAATTATTTTTTACCTATATCTAAAGATACTAATTCAAATCCTTCTAAATTTGAATTCCATAATGTGTCAAAATCTTCGTCTTTTTTTGAAAGACAATAGGCTAATCTTGAATATTGTGACTCGGAGATTAAATTCATAAAATTTCCTAAAACTCCTGTATCTCTTATTTTAACACCATAACTATATACATTTAATGCTGTTTCACCTGATCCTGTCTGTGAAGTAATTACTACTTTTGTTGTTTCTTGTAATTTTTTTAGAGCTTCAAGATTTTTAGGTCCAAAACGTGTAATATCATCAACTTCATTTACATGGAGATTACCAAACCCAGTTCCTTCAATAATTACTGCATCATAATAAGAAAGCATTGAAATCTCCTCGGGTCTCAATGAAGGATGTGCTTTAAAGATACCTATTTTTAGTTCATCATTAAAATAAGTAAATTCACAAGAGCTACTTGGTTTATTTTCTAACAAATCGCTTCTTAAAAATTTAGTGCCAGAACTTGATATATCTGCAACAGAAGTATAGTTTATTTGTTTAAATGCATCCCTCCTAGAACTGTGTGTTTTTTTCACATTAATAGCATCAAAAATTGTTACTGAATCATCAGAGATAGAAGTATACATTCCAACACCTACTCTTCTGTATTGCTTGTCTTCTTTAGATTGTGAGACTATAAATTCTACCGATCTTTTCAAGTTTAAGTATGCATCAGCACCTGGCCTATCAGATGATCTTTGAGAACCAACTAAAATAATTGGAATTGGTAAATTTTTTATTGCGTACTGGAGTGCTGGTGCAGTATATGATAAAGTATCAGTCCCATGAGAAATAATGATACCTGAAAAATTCCCATCTTTAATAATCTCCTCAATTTTTTTTAACATAATATTCCAATGAGCAATGTTTAAATCACCAGATAGAATATTACCAATCATCTCAGGATGTACTGAAGCCAATTGAGTTATTTCTGGATAGAGTGATAGTAATTCTTCAGGAGTTGATTTAGAAGTTACAGCTCCTGTTTCATAATCAACTTTGGAAGCAATTGTTCCCCCAGTGTGTAAAATTGCAATTTTAGGTAAGTCATCATTATTTACCAATACTTTTTTAGATACATTGACTTTTTTTTCAAGACTTTTTCTAGAAATTTCTTTAATATCTGCTTTTTTTAATGTTGAATTATACCCTGAGGAAAGTTTAATTGTAATATAGTCTTCATCTTCTTTTAAAATAAATCCTTTAATTAAAGCTCCTTTATACTCAACCTCTATTTTTATTTCCATAAGAAATTTAAGGTGTTTTTATTTATAAGTCTTAATGTAGTATTAGGATAACTAATAACAAAAAAGTGAATTTTATTTTCTATAAATAATTAAAATTAAATTTGCAATATTAAATATGAAAAAAATTAGAAACTATAAAGAGCTCTTATTTTTCAAAGAATCAATAGATTTAGTACCATTATTGTATGATATAACTAAAAAATTCCCTAAAGAAGACAGAGGATTTAATGGACTTATGAGCCAGATTAGACGGGCTAGTGTAAGTGTTTCAAGCAATATTGCTGAAGGTTCTAGTAGAGGAGAAAAAGAGTATTATCATTTTCTGACACTTAGCCTAGGAAGTTTAAGAGAAATTGAAACACAAATCCTTATTTCAAAAAGGCTCAAATATATTTCAGATGAAGAATATGTAGAGATTTATGAAAAAATTGATTCCTGTATTTCTAGATTGTGTAAATATATTAAATCAATAAGTAAGAACAATAGAGTATAATAATAATAATAATAATAATAATAATAATAATAATCAAATATCAAAAGATAATAAAAAAAACCTAAATCATAAAATTAAGTTAAATATAAGAAATAATGTGGATACTTTCAGATGATTAAAAAAGGAGGTGATCCATCCGCAGGTTCCCCTACGGATACCTTGTGACGACTTAACCCCCCTCACAGAGTCCAGAATTGATATTCCCAATAAAAGAACACCTCTTCTGAACCCTACTTGGTTGGTTTGACGGGCAGTGTGTCCAAGGAGAATGGACATATTCACCGAAGCCTGATTAACTTCGGTTACTAGGGATTCCGATGTCACGAGGGTGAGTTTCAACCCTCGATCTATACCTGGAATAAGTTTGGAGATTAGCTACTCCTTTCAGAGTCGCAGCTCATTGTCTTATTCAATGTTGCGCGCGTGTAGCCCAGGAGATTCGGGCTATACAGACCTACCGTAGCCCACACCTTCCTCCTAGTTTCCTAGGCAGTCCCCATAAGGTGCACCAGTCGACCTGGATTGCAATTATGGACATGGGTCTTGCTCGTTTCCTCACTTAAGAGGACACCTTACAGCACGAGCTGACGGCGGCCATGCAGCACCTCTCAGCGCCTTAGGTAAAACCTTCAATCTGACCTTCATTGTGCTGTCGCCCCTGGTAAGTTTTTCGGTGTATAATCCAATTAAACCGCACGCCGCACCCCTTGTAGTACTCCCCCGGCAATTCCTTTAAGTTTCGGCCTTGCGGCTGTACTCCCCAGGTGGCGGGTTTATCGCCTTCGCTTCCCCCCTGCCAAATCCCGAAGATTTGGCAAAGCGTAACCCGCAGCGTTTACGGCTGGGACTACCCGGGTATCTAATCCGGTTCGCTCCCCCAGCTCTCGTTCCTCACCGTCAGGTCCGTTCAAGTATGATGCCTTCGCCTTAGTTGGTCTTGTAAGGATTATAACATTTTACCGCTACCCAAACAATACCTCATACCTCTCCCGGCCTCGAGTTTCCCAGTATCTCTTGCAAATTCAGAGTTAAGCTACTGAACTTTCACAAGAGACTTAAAAAACCGGCTACGAACACTTTAGACCCAGTAAACATGATCTCCACTTGTGGCGCCGGTATTACCGCGGCTGCTGGCACCGGTCTTGCCCACCACTTATTCGTATAGCGCACTAAGCTATAAAAAAGCCTATCGTTAGATAAGCACAGGGGGTTTCCCTATCACACTTTCGTGCATTGTAGAGGTTTCGCGCCTGCTGCACCCCTTAGGGCTAGGACCCTTATCTCAGTGTCCTTCTGGAGGTCATCGCTCTCACGACCCCTATCGATCTCGGGCTTGGTGAGCCATTACCTCACCAACTACCTAATCGACCGCCATCCCATCTTACTTTTATCATTTCAACATTCCAGTTTGAAATAACTATCCATTTTACACTCAGTTTCCCAAGATTATTAAGGACAGTAAGGCAGGTTAATGACGTGTTACTCAGCCTTCTGCGATTGGTGCAAGCACCAATTCACTTTCATGGCTTAATCAAACCCCCCTAGCGGAAATCTCACGCAGGATCAACGTGAATTTTATTTGCCTGTATAAGAATTTATACTAGAGTTTGTACAAAGTTGTACGTTCTGCTTGTCGTCGTCTCTCGCAAACCCTCTCTAAAGAGTGATTTGGTCATCTGTATTAAAGATAAACCAACATCCCTTTATAAAGATTTTCAAACAAGATCAATTTACCCATAACACATTTAAAAAGAACAGTAAAAATCAGAACATTATGTAAACAGTATTAGGATAAAAATTATTTAAAAAACAGCCATCCAATCAAAAAATGAGAAAAAATCAAAAATAATACAAAGCACAATAATTCACATTATTTATTTTTTAAGATTGAGACTATAAACAAGTCCATCAAATAAGGCATCTCTATTGCATTATTAGCAACAACTCTTAGACAACCATTTTCTTCTTCAAAAACTCCAGTATCTAAAGAAGAGTTAACTTCAAATAATACTACTCTTTGAACTTGAGTTGAATTAACACAAGATAAATTATCAATTGTTTGAAAATCATCAGGATCAAAACGAACAAAATGTACCGTCGATAAGTATCTTCTTAATTTCGTTGCAGATAATGTAACTTGACCATTATCACTGCCATTATATTCATCAAAGACAAATTTATAAGAAGCCGTATTTAAAATATCCATAAAACTAGGTTCAATGGAATAATCTAATTTTTCCAAATTAGCTAAAGTATCTACCAATTCTATTGAATAAGTAACATTACCTACAACATGAGTATACGAATATGTCTGAGTTTGTTCATTAATTACATCAACTACTTCCAATTCCCGAGTACTATCAAATACATTAATTAAGAAAGAAATACCCCAAATTACTCCAAAAACCACCAATAATATTATAACATAATGATACCAAGATGGAGACTCCTCTTCTTGTGCATTAGTCAAGTTTTGAGATTTCTTATCAGCAATATCTTTTTTTTTTGACATAATAACATAAATTAAAAGAATTATATAAATATTTTCAATACCACCATAAATTAAAGTGCCTTATAGAATAGTAAAAAAAACTTATAATATAAAATAACTAAATAAAACTATGAATAATTTTGACTACGAATTCCAAATACAAGGAAATAAACAAAATAATCCCCAATACACAAAAGTTTCTAAAAAAAACAAGAACTACCAACGATTTGGATACATAGTAACTAAAAGAGACGAACATAAAAAAGTCAAAAATATTACTTTTTCAATCTATACAAATAATCAAAACCTCAAAATATTTCTTTTAGGGAACTTCAACCAGTGGAAAATTACTCCTGAAGAAGATAATAAATTCTTTTTTTCATATGAAGATGGATTTCATTTTCTAGAAATTGGAGATACTATTAAACACAAAGACCCCTATAAGCTATTAGTTATTGATACTGAAAACAACACAAAAGAAATAATTGTTGACCCCAGTAGTAGATTTTTTGATGATGAAGGTAATTCTATTTTCTGGGATTTTGAAGATCCAAGTACAAACAAAATTGACATAGACATAATGCCCCAACTTAACAAGAGACCAGTAAAAATTCTACAAACAGATTTGTCCGGACTCATCACACATTATGCAAATAAAGACGGAATACTAGGACATAGTATCAATGAAAAAGAAACATACACATTTATTAAAGAGTCTGGAGTTATCGAAGAAATAAAAAAACTAGGATTTAATACCATTCAATTTTTACCTTTTGCACAAAGTATTGACGGTAGAAATTGGAAGTACAGATATCTTGTCCCATTTCAATTTGCATTACAAAAAAATTGGGGAACTCCCGACGAATTCGTAGATATGGTAAATGAATTCCATAAGCACGGTATTGCAATCATCGCAGATATTGTTATTGGACATGTCCCACACAAAGATTACAAAATATTTGGACACCAAAGTGATAATTACGGGATCCATACATGGAAATCCAAGTATAATAACGACACATATCTTGATGACACAACATCTTGGGGAACTAGAAGATTTAGATTCTCTGATAAAAAGATTAGAAATTATATTGTAGCTAGTGCTCTACACTTTCAAGAAAATTTAGGAATAGATGGATTTAGAATCGATAATGTTGATGGAATATTGAGACACGGAGAAAATGGAGATGGAGAAGATAGGGAAGGAGGTAGAGAACTGTTAAGAGAATTAAATGTTGCACTGTATGAAAATAACCCTCACACATACGTCCATTATGAAGCACACTATTTTTATGGAGATAATGCGAAAAACCTAGTAGCCCCAATCCAATCAAATCAAAAAGCACTCGGAGCTAGTGCATATAATAGTTCTAGAATAACCCATTACTTTCATACACACTACATGTTCAAAGGAGCACATGAGATAACACCTTGGAAAATAAAACATATCATGGAGGAAAAAGAATGGGGGAAAAGTAACTCCACAGTTGCTGATTTCCACAATCATGATGCAGCAGCAGGACTTATGGAGATGAGATGTACTGGAGCATATGCATACGAATGTATGAAAGCTGAAACTATTGATCAACATATCCACACAATTGGAAAGATGAAAGTAATGGAGGCAATCATTTCTTTTTGCTGCGAAGGAAGAACACTAGATTTATTACAGACATGGTTATTACAAACAGGAACATTTGAACACGATTCATCAATTCATTGGTACCTAACATTTAATGAATCAAATAAGTCAATGGTATCATATAAAAAAAGAATTAACGAAATTATGGATTATGAAGAATTTTTTCCCGAATATACCCACAACAGAGAATTTCTCAATGTTGATGATACCAATAAAGTGCTAGTTGTACAAAGAGAAAGTAGCGAACACACATCAATTATAATTATCAATATGGGATCTTGGAAGCTTCACAGCTATAAAGTAGGAATTAAAAAACAAGGAACATATAGACTAGAATTTAATTCTGATGAGTTTAGATATAATGGACATGGAATTACATCATTTAAAGAAGTGTATAAAAGCAAAGAAAGTAAAAATTTTGAAGTATTAAACCAAGAAATAGAATTTGATGAAATCCCACCCTATGGAATCATTGTTTTAAGAAAAGAGAGATAAAAGAAAGAATATTAATCTTAACAAAAATTAAAAGGTTTTAAGAAACAAGAAACAGTATATCATTTCAACAAAAATGATCTATTTTTGAGAAGTAAAACAAAGTTTTACTTTAACATAAAATAAAAATTTATGAAAAATAAATTAGAGATTTATTTCAACATAATCTCCAAATTGTTTGGATCCATCTTAATTTCTTTAATAGTTTTTGATGGACCTACAACAGTTAAACCTGGAGATTTTCCAGAGAGAACTTTAACTAAAGAGTGTTTTACTTTTTCAATTAAACTTTTGTTTTGAGCACCCAAATACGCAATCTCAATCCCTGTAAATTTTCCAGATACGGATTCAAGAGCCTTTGTTGTTAAATTTAATTCCTCCTCAGACTCCAACCTACCTTCAAATACAACTAAATCTCCTTTTTTTACAAGAGATAATATTTTTTCTGATCTTTGTCTTGGAGTTAGCTCCATAAGTGAGTTAAATGATAATATTTTTACATCCATTTTTAATACCTAAAAAAACTCCTCGAAGATTTTTGAATGAAGTTCTTCAATTCCCTCTTCTTTCTTTGCAGAAACCCCAACTACTGGATAATCCGGGAAGACTAATTTAATTTTTTCAACGTTTGCTGTTTTAAGATCAACTTTGTTAGCCACAATGATTACCTTTTTATTTTTAGCAACTAAATTACCAATCAAAGTAATATTTACCTGAGAATATGGGTTAAGAGTTGCATCTAATACAATTAATACAGCATCCACATTATCTAACCATTTAATTGATTCAATAACACCCTGAGTTGCTTCTTTAGCCCTAATTTTAGCATCAGATTTTTTTACACCTTTTTTAACAAAATCCTCATAATCAATTTTTGTTGCAATACCAGGAGTATCAATTAAAGTAAAATCCATTGATTTAGAACCTTTTTTAAGTTCTAGTTTTTCTACTTTTTGAACTGATCTTGTTTCATGTTCAAGAGAAGATGCTGAGAATTCTAATTCTGAATCTTCTCCAAGAATTTGTTTAATAAAAACGTTTGCTAATGTTGACTTACCTGCATTAGGCGGCCCATACAAACCCATAGTTAATTTTTTTTTTCTTCTAAAAAAAGAAAAAAAACCAAAAAAAGTCTTTTTTAATGACATAATACTAATTTAAATGAAAATTCTTTTTAAATATTTGTTCTAAATAGCAGTAAAAATAAAGAAAAAAGACAGTATTGAAGATAAAAAGAAAACTAATAAACATATACAATCAAAATAAAAAAATAGAAAATAGATGTTTAAGAATTATAAATAGATTCTAGCAGGGGACCTAAATTAATTAATTCATTTCTCATAAAATCATCTAATTGTGAATTGTTTGAGAGTGCTTCTACTTCATCTTGTACTTTAATTAAAGATTGTGTAGAAGTATCATTTTTGAGTGTGTTAAAAATAGAATTTAATTCAACTCTTATTTTTGAAGGCATATCTTCTTCGAGTAGCATCTCCAAAATATCAAATACATCATCTAATTGCGAATTCATTTTACATTGATAGTGTTTTTTCTATAATATCCAAACTTTTTTGAACAGCAGTTGTTCCTATTTTTAGTTCAATTAATGAATCACAAGAAACTGTAATACATAAAGATTTGTCATCTTTTGAAATAGACACAACAATATTTTTTGTTTTAAAATCAAAATCTTCTTCAATCAATAAAGAATAATATGTTTGAAGATTTTTTCCCAAATTAAGGGAATATCTAACTGAGTGTTTCATCTAGCCTTAATAGGATCCAGAGTAATTGTTCCTTTTTTCTTAAGAACTTTTGAACCACAGTAAGGGCATCTAATCTTTCTTGTCACAAGTTCTTTTTGAACGTCTTTGGAGCAATTAGCACATATATAGGAAACCATTTTAGTATAAATTTATTTAATAAGGTTTGTAAGCCTTTCCTGCAAATGTTTTTTCACAGGCACCACATTTCCAAATCCCGTATGAGATTCTTCTTACTTTTTGTTTTCCACAGAAAACACAAGTGTGTTTTCCTCTGGAATCTTTTTCAATTTTTGAAACTTTGGATCTTAAAGTGTTACCATATCTAACACCGAATCTTCCAGCTGTTCCTTGATTTTTTGTTGCCATTTTTATCTAATTGAATTACATTAGTTTAAAACTATAATAAAACAAATTGAAAACGGTTTATAAAGGTTTTTAATTCGATAAAAAACAAACTTAACGAATAAATTTGTTGAATGTGAAAAGTGTAATTAAGCAATATATCAAAAATAGCATTTCAACATATACATTTTCTTTGATAAAATAAAGGACCACGTAGATTAACGAAGATAAAAAAAGACCATAAAAAAAATAGATTTTCTTTTTTTTTATAACTGAGCTAATTACAAACATAGTTATTGTTGCATTAACTACAAAAAAATATACAAAATCCCATAAATATAATGTAGGAGATACTAAATAATTTGGATTGAAGGAAATTGAAAAAATTGAAAATAATATTGAGTAGAGAGTAATAGATAGAAAAGAAATTGATTCAAATCCAATCCAACCCAAACCAAAAAAGATCCCATTTTTTAAGGATTTTGTTTTAAGATATTTTTTTAATGAAAAATATTTTGTTAACTCAGATAAACAAATTGCCAATAGAGCAATTACTACTGAAGATACTTGAAAAAAGAGATAAGGAAGTTGATTAAAGTGATATTCCAGTAATTTAAAAGGAAGTTGAAGTAATAATGCAATACAAAAAAATAATATTCCATAAAAAAAATAAGATACTTTTGGTTTTTTTGCTTGATAGAAGAAAAAAGCAATAGCAAATACAATAAGGAAGTTAAATGTGACTTCAATTGGGACCATACATAACACAAAATGAAAAGATATATAAAGCTTACTTGAATTTTTTTATTAGTGACAAGCAATTGTCCAAATATCATAAAGCCGCAATCGCATAATCCGGTATTGCGCCAGACTTGAAATCTGGTTCCTATGGAATTCTCGGTTCAAATCCGAGTTGCGGCGTCTTCGACTTCTAACTCAAATTTTAACCATATGCTAGACACTTCGCTACGCTTATGCCAGACACTACACTTCGTTCCGTTCTTGCATCTTGTTCACTAATGTTCTCAAGAGTTCTTGCACTTTATGAGCTTCGCTCAGAAAGTTTCAAATCCGAGCCCACGGCGTCTTCGACTTCTTATTTGAATATAAATATATTGAGAGAGATATTTTTCTATTATAAGAATAAACTTTCTACTTGTGATTATATTTTTTCTAAAACGAGAATTTTTTATTTTTCAAAAGTTTGGATTTGATTTGAAGAATACTTTAATCTTTAACTTTTTCTAGTATAGAGGTGAAGCACCCCAACGCCTGGAACAAATGTTCCTATTAATATTATTTTCCTTAAAAATCTACATTAAGAACTAAAATTATTTAAACTTTTAAGAGAAAAAATTCATTGAAATAACATGCTAAAATCCTGTCTCTGCCCTCTCTTCTCTAACCACAAACCCTACTAGCAGATGTCCATGTGAACTTCATACATCATTGCAATATCTCTATCAATGTTTTTAAGTTCTCTAATTACTCTTAATTTTAAGATATGTGATGTAATTGTTGGATGATCTTTAATCCAGTTGTGAATCAAATCTAAAGTATGTTGTGCTACTTCTTCGGCTCTCTCTTCACTATGATGACAATTAAGTGTTGCAGAATATACTGAAGCATAAAGTTTTTTTTCATCAAAGGACTCATTATGACCTTTTCTTTTTACTACGAATTTTTCCATAGGAAACTGTAGGTCTTTAAGTTTATATAATTTAGTTATTAGAAAAAAGTGAGGAAAAATATTATTGTCTTTTTGCTTCATTGACAAATCTTGCCATATCTTCAAATTTTACAGAATATCTATTTGATAAAATATTTGTTACTTCAACAGCATTGCTACCTAACTCTTCATTACCATAATAAAGAACTCCATCAATACAGGCTAATTCATTTGTTATGAATTTATTATTTGCATCCATAATAAATTCTAATAAATGTAGTTTATATATATTTTGAAAAAGAAAAAAAAAGATTTATCTTAATTAAGATTGATTGTACCGTTTGCAATTTACTTTCAATCAGAGATTGAAGACATTGCTAAATGTGACTAACTTAAACTTTAGTTTAAGTTTATAGTTCCATTAGCAATTAAACAAAAATAATGAATTATTTTTGACATCGCAAATTGTAACCAAAACCTCAGTTGAGGTTTATGGTTCCATTAGCAATTTACATAAATTTGAGAAATTTATGACATTGACAAACGCCACTCAAACCTGAACTAGTTCAGGTTGATCGTACCGTTTGCAATTAACATTAGCATCCAACCAAGACCAATCATGATTAAACCTGTTGCAAGTCTCATATATGATTTGTTTGATTGTTTCCATCCTTGAATACTTTGTAATTTTACTCCAAAGTAAGCTAATCCCAAGATTACAATTAAAGGCATTACGAAAATTACATTGTAAATTAAAAGCAAAATCATAGCCTTTAAGAATCCAGGATCCAGGGTTGTGATTGCTGCTAATGAAAAACTGTCTTTTAAAATTAAAAGAATAGCTAAATAAGGACCACCAGTACATGGAAGTTCTACTGCTGCTACAAATGCACCTAAAAAGATAACTGTCCCAAAGGATACATTTTGCATTTTTTCTTTAATTTTCTTAGCATATTTTGGAGGAATATGGAGAGAAACTCCTTGCCCATACCAAAAGTAATCCTTAATTTCTAAAAGACCACCAATTACTACTAAAATACCTACAAAGATTGAAATATATTCTGCAACACTGAGAGGAATTTGTGAGAGGAATGCCAATACACCGAATCCTAAGATAATATATGTTAAAAATACTGCTAAAACATACATTGCTCCAATTTTGAGCATTTTTTTCTTATCTTTAGTAACCATTAATGTAGAGAGTAATAAAATAAGTACTCCAATAGCACATGGATTAATACTGTCAATTAATGCTGTAAATACAATTGTTCCTAATTCTGGAAGTGCAATTTCTACCATTATTCATTCACCTCAACTTTTACCATACCTTCACCATCAATGTATTCCCAGTTTTCATTTCTCCATGTTGGAGCATAGTTTGAATTTGCTTCTCTATTCTCTTTAAAGTTTTCAAAGTCCCAACCTGCTGATTTCCAGAATGGACAAATAATGTCACTATATTCTTCACCGTAAAGGTTTTCAGGTAAGTCTGAATCAAATAAGATAATAATACAATCTCCTGGCGGAACTGATGAGTGTGGATAATACATATAATTTGAAATATCATCTAATTTTTGACCATTTACATAGAATCCTAATTCTGCTGGTTCCCCATTGTCACATAAATCACCATTATTATAAGTTACTAACCCTCTGTTTTGATCATTGTATGTGAAAGAATCTTTTGAAATATCTCCTCCAATTACTCTAAAGTAAGCTCCAACATTTACATCTTCTACTCTATTTACTGTTCCTTCAACGTGAATTCTATGGTCATCATGTTCGTGGAATAGAGGTGATCCAATTTTGTTTCTAAATCCAGTTGGATCAATAAGATCAAGTCTGTTTTCATCTCCTGTTCCACAAATATAGATATCATAATCTGCGTGCCAGTGTACAGGTCCTTTTGTTTCTGAAATTTGATTTTTATAAATAGTGTGTCCTGCCATGTAAAGAGTTGCAATCATAATTGGGATTGTGAAAAGTGCAAAAATTAATTTACCTTGTTTTTCCCATTTTGATTTATCAATTACAACAACAAGTACTGTGAGTATTGCAACCCAAATCGCAGTCCATTTCACTAAAGTTACTGGTTCTATCATTTTTTTTAATATACTTCGTATCCAAAAAAATGTGACTAAAAATCATAGATTTTTATCAAGATGATTTTTAATCATGCTTTACAAAAATGCTAAGCATTTTTGAACTCCGCTTTTTTCAAAAGCAGAGTATCATTTTTCTTTTTACTTTATTTTTTTAATCTTTGAACATTGCTCTTCCTAAGATGAGCTTTACTAATTCCCATGTTCCTTTGATGAGAACAAACCAAACTAGTGTGATAAATAATGCTCCCCAATAATCATTTTCTTCTAAATAATAGAAAGGAGTAAACTGGCTTGCATCACTTTCTTCTCCTTCATGTCCTTCACCGTGAGCAAATGCTATAGGTGAGAATAGCATGAAGAGAATCGCTAAATATGTTAGTTTCATTTTTAGTTTATTTTTATTAACAGAATTCACAAACATCATCTTGTTTTTCTTCTTCTTGACCTATTTCGTCTTTTTTCTTTTTTTTTACATCTTCAACTTTTTCTTTAGTCATGATACTTGATTTTCAAATTTTGAATTTTTAAATGTTTATGATGATTTTAAAGTGGGAAAAATGAGAATAAATGAACTATCGTATCAAATAATGACAATTTAACCAAATGCCTCATATTTTTCTAATCCTTTTTTCCATATGAATGTAAATACTATCAAAAATTGTATTGATAATAAAAATAGATACTTGAAGTATGTATCAAATTCTAGAAAATTTCCTTTCATTATTTCTACAAAAAAATAACCATATACTCCTGTAAAAAGAAATGCTACTCCTTTAAAAATTGTTTCAGCAAACAATTTTGGTGTAAACCTCAAAATTACTGAATCAAATTCATCATAAATATTTGACACAAAATTTAAATTCTTCCCAAAAAATGAAAAGGCTTCAAATGTATTTCTAACCAAAAAGAAACTAATGAAGCCAAGAACCATAACTCCTGTAGCAAATAAATAATTTGAATACCCCTGATAAAATGCAATAAAATAGATTAATAATAATAATAATATCCCAGAAAAAAAGTTTGCAAAACTCATTTTATTTGAGTTTATTTGTAAATATGGAGATAATGGTCTAAATAAATATTGATTCAATCCACCATCTAATAATAGTCTTGAAAATCCTCTTAGATTATGCATCCAATAAAATTTCCAATAAATTAGTATTAAAACGTACCATATAAAATAATCCAATATTGTCCATTGGATTACATCACCAACTAGTTCTAATATGATATAAAATGCTAATAATTTAGCAAGAACTAAAACAATATCAAACGTGATCATGAAATAAGTATTTAATTTATACTCTTTTGACGTTTTCATAGAAATAATAAAAGATTCTTTCAGAAAAATTAAATGATCTTTTATAATGGAACCTTTAAACATAAATATTGTTTCTTTTAAGAATATTTAAATATTTGTCATTAAACTTAATCATTATCAGCACTGATTCCTAGAAACTCAATTTTTTCTACTTCTTTTTTTTCTAGATTTATTTCTACAATA
>CAKZOW010000005.1 GCA_937138345.1 uncultured archaeon
ATTGCACAATCTATGAAAAATTCATCTTTTATACCTTCTAATTCAAAAGTTATTTTTTCACTGATTTATACTCAAGACATAGTAGATCAAGAACATACAAAACAATTAGGTAAGTTTGAAATTAATACTCCTCAATTTGAGATTCTAAAAATACTGTATTTTTCTAAAGAAAACTCAATGAATCAGGATGATATTGCAAAAGTCATGTTTAGTTCAAAAGCAAATGTATCAAATCAGTTAACTAAAATGGAATCTCTAGGACAAATAACTAGAATTGAAAACCCACAAAATAAGAGACAGAAACTAGTATCTCTAACAAATGTGGGTGAGGAAAAACTTTATGAAGTTGCAAAAGTAATGGATCCTTGGAAAATGAAAGATATTCTAACAAAAGAAGAAACTGAAGAATATATTAGAATGAATGAAAAAATAAGAGATACTATTTCTTCAATATTTCCAAATCAAAAATGAAAAAAGAAAATAAATCAGTAATAGAATTAAAAGATATATGGAAGACATATTATCTAGGAGACAATACTATTGATGTACTAAAAGGTATTTCATTTTCAGTTCCAAAAGGAGAATTTGTAGCAATTGTAGGTAAATCCGGTTCTGGTAAAACAACTCTTGTAAATCAAGTAGGTTGCCTTGATTCTCCATCATCAGGTCAAATTATTTTAGATGGAGAAGATGTCTCAGAATTATCTGAGAGTGCTTTAGCTAAAGTAAGAGGTAAAAAAATAGGATATGTTTTCCAAAAATTTAATCTCATCAAGACGCTAAGTGCACAAGAAAATGTAGAGTTACCAATGATTTTCCAAGCAATTAGTAAAGAAGAGAGATCTCAGAAAGCAAAACAATTACTCGAAACATTTGATATGGGTGAGCGTTTGCTCAATAAACCCTCAGAATTATCTGGAGGTCAACAGCAACGGGTGGCTATCGCTAGAGCACTTGCTAATGAACCCGAAATTTTGCTTGCTGATGAGCCAACAGGTAATTTAGATTCTAAAACTGGAATTGTTGTAATGAGATACTTACAAGAACTTCATGCTCAAGGAAAGACAATTATCTTAGTTACTCATGATGATAAGCTCTCAAAATGTGCTCAAAGAATAATTACACTAATTGATGGAAAAATAATTAGTGATGAGAAAAATTCAAAAATTCTCAAAATTTAAGAAAAATGATAAAAAAATTAATTTCAATTTCAATAATATTGCTAACATTAATCTCATTTGCTCATGCAAATAGTGTAAATGTAGTATTAAGTAATCAAAATCCAGACCCTGTGAGTCCAGGAAATTTTGTTTTTGTAAATGTAAAAGTTACAAATACTGATTCAGTTAACACAAGAAATACAATTATTTCATTTGAAGATAATAGTTATTTTAAATTAGCTCAAGGAGAAGAAAGAACAAGAGATCTAGGAGCAATTCCACAATTTTCATCACTTGAAGGATCATCTTCATTTGTAATTGCAAAATATAAATTATTTGTAGAAGAAAATACACCTCTTGGTTTAAACACAATCCGATTTAATTTAAGAGAGAGTGGAGAATCACTCAATTATGAGTTTGACATATTAGTACAAGACTCAAACCCAACTTTAGAATTAGTTGCATCAACATTAGAATCAACATATCTAAAAGCTGGAGAATCACAACCTTTAACACTAACATTTGAAAATAAAAACGATATTAACTTAAGAGATGTAATTATTACATTAAATTTAGATGAAGTAGATAATGAAGTTTTTAGTACCAAAAAAGGTTCAAATCAATTTTTCATTGGATCAATTGGTGCTAAAGAACAACAAGAAGTAACATTAAATTTAGTGGCAACTCCTGAAGCAGATTCAAAACCATATCTACTACCTATTACAATTGAATTTGAAGATGCTATTGGAAATTCTTACCAAAGAGATGTTGTAAGTTCAATTCAAGTATTCTCAGAACCAGAATTAACATTAGAATTAGATTCACAAGAAATTTACACAACTGGAAAAGGTAAATATACAATTTCAATTGCAAATCCATCACCTACAACTGCTAAAGGAGTAGAATTAAGATTACTCTCACAAGACTCTTACGAAGTTTTAGATGGTTCATTCCAATATGTTGGAGACTTAGATCCAGATGATTTTCAAACATTTCAAAGTGATTTATATGTCTTTGATTTAGAATCAGAGTTAGTTGTTGAACTATCTTATTTAGATGCATATAATAATAAAATCGAAGAAACTAGAACATTAGATCTTCAATTATACTCAAATGAAAAACTAGAACAATTAGGACTTCAAGGAAATTCTTCTCAGGGAGGATTTTCACTAGTAACTGTTCTAATTATTGTACTAATTGTAGGATTTATTGCATATAAATTAGGTGGAAGACAATCCTCTAAAAAGAGAAAATAATTCTCAATTTTTTTAAAAAATGATACTTGATATTTTCAAATTAATTGTAAATGATTTGTACAAAAGAAAATTTTCTACCCTATTAACATTATTAGCAATTAGTCTAGGGATATTGAGTGTTTTTGTTATTGTTCTTTTAAGCTCAGGTCTTGAAGAATCAATTAAAGGAGAATTTGAGAGTTTTGGAACAAATAGAATATTTATTACATCATCAACAGGAGGTTTTCAATCTGAGAGTAGCTTTGTAGGTGAAACCGAAATTAATATTTTAAAAAATCAACCATACATCACTCAAGTATACCCATATTATGCACAAAGTGCACAATTGAAATACTCTAACGAATTTATTGGTAAAAGTATCCAAGCATTTGAAATGGATAAAAATTCTTTTGAAGATATTGGTCTTGAAATAGAATTTGGAAGATATCCAAGATTAGGTGAAGAAGGAGTACTCGTTATTGGTCCAGAATTTGCTCAAAATGGTTTCTCAAAAGAGATATCCCTAGGTTCTAATATTGAAATATCAGAAGAGAAATACAAGGTAATTGGAATAACTAAATCATTGGGTAATCCAGAGGATGATAATCAAGTTTATGCTGACTTAAATAGCATTAGAAAATTATTTAATAAACCCGATTCAGTATCATTTCTCTATGTAATAATTGATGAAGGAGAAGAAATTTCAATTGCTGAGAATAATATTGAGAGAATATTAAATAATAGATTAGGTGAAGATACCTTTGAAATCACAACACCAGAACAATTTTTAGAACAAGTATCAAGTATTTTAGATATTGTAAAATATACATTTGGAGGTATTGCATTTGTAGCAATTATTGTAGGTGGACTAGGAATTATTAATACCATGTATGTAATTGTTACAGAAAAAACAAAAGATATTGGAATTATGAAATCAGTTGGTGCAACTAATGAAATCATTTTAATGATGTATATGACACAAGCAGGAATGTTTGGTTTTTTAGGAGCAATATTGGGAACATTTATTGGATATTTTTTAGCTCTAGGTATAGAATCAATTGCACAAAGTTCAGGATTTGCATTTCTTGAAATTAGTGTTGATATCTCAATAGTGTTAGGATTACTAGTATTTGGATTTGTAATTGGAGTACTTGCTGGTTTTTTGCCATCATATAAAGCATCCAAATTAACAATTATTGATACACTAAGAAAATGAGCAAACAAACTTTAGAATATATTACATATGAAAAATGAAGATAATAGATAGTATACAATTAGTAATCAATAACATTAATGAAAAGAAATCAAGAACATTTCTAACAATATCAGGGATTATCATTGGAATTTTTACATTTACATTTTTTCTTTTTGTATCACAAGGACTAAGTAATGCAATTGAAGGACAATTTAGTGGTTTTGGTTTAAATGTACTCTCAATTCAAAGTGCAAATAACGGTGGAGGGGGTGGACCTCCAAGTGGAAGCGGACTCACAGATCAGGACCTCTCAAAAATTCAACAAGTTGTAAGAGATTATAAATACATAACTCCTCAAAACTTCTATTCACAAGGTTTATGGGAATACGGAAGAGAAAATATAGCGCAAGTAGCAGTAGGTTTCCCAGATGAATATATTATTGAAGTTGGAGAAGATTTAGGTTTTGAAATAGAAGAAGGAAGAGATTTTAGGCCTGGAGATAGAGGTGTTATTGTAGCTGGAGCAAAAGCTGCTCAAAGTTATGAAAAAGAATTAACTGTTGGTTCATCTGTTGAAATTAATGATAAATCCTTTAGAGTAATTGGACTCTACAAAGAAAGAGGAGATTTATTTTTAGATTCAGCATTTATTGTTGCATTTGATGATATATCAGATCTTAGAGGAGATGATACATTCTCGGCAATTAGAATTAGTTTTCTAGAAGGTGCTGATTTAGAGCTCATGGAAAAAAACATTGATCAAAGACTCAATCCTAACGGAGATGAAAAAACAGTAACAATTAGCTCCCCTAAAGATGCAATTGAGAGCTTTAATAGTATCTTGGGAGTATTGACCTTAGTAATCTCATTTGTATCAGGTATTGCCCTTCTCGTTGGAGGAATTAATGTGATGAATACCATGTATTCAAATGTTCTTGAAAGAGTTCAAGAAATATCAGCAATGAAAGCACTCGGAGCCACAAATGGAGATATCTTAACAATATTTTTAGTAGAGAGTTCAATACTTGGATTTTTTGGTGCTTTAATAGGATTTATTGGTGCATTTGGATTAGCTAAGGGTCTAAGTTATCTCATTACAAACTTTGCAGGATATAATGTACCAATTAACTTTAGCCTAAGCATGTTTTTGGCAATATTATTCATAACAACATTTTTCGCAATGCTCTTTGGAACATACCCAGCATGGAGAGGAGCTAAAGTAAATCCAGCAGATAATCTTCGTGACGAATAGTCACGAAGTTATCCCAACTTCAGAGAAATTGTAAGATAACTTAAGGGATGAGTAAAACTCACCCTTAAGGAAGCATCAATTAAATACTAAATATAATACAGCAATATTCTATAATAATAAAAAGTATTATAAAGGATTTTTTCAATATATTATTATGATACAAAATTCTCAAATGTACAAGAAAGGAGGAATTTTTAATTTATTTTCAAAAAATAAACTAGCAGATAATTTTCCTGAAGAAAATAAAGATTATATTACATTATTAACTCAAGCAGAACGTAATTTAAAAGAATTAGAAAAAGATTATCCTCTTGATATTAAATTACCTCACGGACAATTATCTTCAATAATTAAGCAAGGTAACAATATTACAAATAAAGTAAGAAGAGATATCGAATTAAGAGGTATTGCATCATTTGTAAATGATTTTCATAAGCATGTTGAAGAGATTAGAACTATTACTCAAAACGATACACTAAATTCAGAATTAGCAAAATGTGAGAAATTAGTAAAGGATTATGTAGATTTCATTGATAAAAATTCAATTTAATCATTACGTTGAGTCAATAAAAAGTATTATAAATCAAAATTATCATAATTGAGTATGAATACAGATTATGTTGAACGTGTAAGAGAAAAACCACAACCTAAAACTACTAAGAAAAGAAAAGGATTTTGGTATTTTTTAGCAGGAGCTGCTTTAGGTATTTCCCAATCAGAAAATATTGTAGATTATAGTAAAGAGAGTATATCTTCTGTAAGTCAAGTAGTATCTCAAAAAATAGATCGCAATTATATAGATCTTTTTATTAAAAGTTTAAAAGATGAACAATTTTTTGTAGATAATAAAAGAGAATTAGAAAATTTAAAAGGTCTAGCAAATAATGCTACAAAAGATGATGCTGCAATGGTTCTAAAAAAATATGATAATATCATTAGTAAAATGAAATCATATAAGATAGAAAAAAGTATTGAAGAGAAAAATAAAATGGATGTACTTATAAGAAAAATGGAAGAAGAAAAAGGAAGGTTCCTTTCATACATATCATCCAAATAATTAAAACTTTATAAATCAACTTTAACTCTTTTTATCTATGAATACATATTACCTCATTTTAAAAGGTATGAATAAAGATTTTGCAATATCAGAATTCTCGACACTTTGGAATCTATACTTAGATGAAACAATAGAATTACACCAAGTACAAAATGTTCTCTACACATTTAAATCAAAACATAACATTTCTTCTGAAGAAACTTTTCTCTCAAGACTTACCTTCACAAATTACCTAGGATTGGAACTTTTTAGAGGAACTTCATTTGATGAATTTAAAAGCACACTTTTAAATCTAGATTTTTCATATCTTGAAGGAAAAACATTTGGAATTGAACAAAAAACATTTGGACAAGGAGAAATCATTCCATCAAAAGAATTGGCACATCCAATATGGGATTCTCTAAAAAACCCAAAAGTAAATTTAAAACATCCCCATACTTGGTTTGTTAATTTTCAACTACCTAATTCTAAAGATTTTATTTTCACGCAAGGAATATACAAAAATGATAAAGACTACTTAGAAAGAATGCCAAAATTAAGGCCTGTAGCAATGCCATATACTTTAAAATCAGACATGGCAAGAGCAGCATGTAATTTACTTAACTTAAAAGAAGAATCTGTAGTTTTAGATCCTTTTTGTGGAATAGGAGGTATTTTACTTGAAGCATATGATTTAGGATTTGAAGTAATGGGAAATGATATATCATTTAATGATTTAGAACTTTTAAGAAAAAACTTTAAGCATTACTATCCAAAAGCACAGTACTCATTAACATGTAAAGATTCATCACATCCTATTTTTGCATCTAATTCCATTGATGGTATTGTCTCAGACATTCCTTATGGAAGATCTTCAAGAAAACTAGGAATTGATCTATATAAAAATTTTTTAGAAAATGCAAGAAATTACTTAAAACCAGGATCAAGAATGGTAATCATATATGCAAATTTTGTTGAATTTAAAGAACTAGCACTACAATATTTCAAAGAAGTACAAGAAATTGATCAATATATCAATAAATCAATGACTCGACATATTTTGGTTTTAGAAAAAAAATAAGATAGATTTCAATGTTAACTTTACTAAATGAAACTATATCTTTTTAAATTACGTTATCAACAATAAAATATGAAAACAAAAAAAGCAGAAATTAATATGGTATTTGTCTATATTACTTCAATAGTATTAATTGGATTTGTAGGATATTTAGTAGTTGGTTTTATTGGAAGTTTAAGTGAAGATACTCAAAATGCACAACAACAGAAATTTTTCGATGAATTCACAGTAATATTTAATCAAGTCTATCAATCATTTAATTCTGAAAAAGTACAAGAATTTTATTTTCCTAACTCAATTACTTTTGTGTGTATTTTAGATGAAAATCCAAATACAAATATTTCAGCTATAAAATTTCCTGATACTATGATCAATGATAGTCAAGGATTAGAATTTGTTTATCAAAGTGGCGAGAATCTAGCAATTTTTGGAGAAAATGGTTTAATTAGCTCAGAAAATATACCTGAACAATTTACATTAAACTCAGAAAATACTGGGGTATTATGCTTTACTCCAGTAAATAATATATATTCATTATATTTTGAAAATAAAAGAAATGATATCTTCATCTCAAGTTATTAAATAGTAACATTTATTAACAAAAAGCAATAAATTAAGTATTGTGAATTCAAGATTAGAAGAAAAACTCATGGAAGTAAATGGTGGATATCACCCAGATAATTACTCAGTAGGAAGGGTATTATTGAGCGTATCCCTATTTCCTGAAGAATTTTCTAATCTTAGCCAAGAAGTATATTCTATGATTAAAGAAAAACAACGTGAAGATTTTATGACATGTGTTGATAATGTTGTTGTACAATCATATGAATTATTTGGATATGTATTACCCAAAATTAAAACAGGTAAGTCTATTTCTAAAGATTTTAAAATAATTACTAGTGAAAATGAAAACTTAAAGGTACTATCTGGAGAGTTTATGAAAAGAATTGATTTTGATTCAATGAGTGATGAGTTAAAAGAAGCTATAAGAAAAAGGAGAAATACAAGTCTTCGAAGATTAAAGCATAAAAATAATGATATTCTATCATTGAGTCATAGTGTTGATGATAGTAGTTCAGATTTATCATATATTAAAATTGGATATAAAATAAAACCAGTTAGAAAATTTGCACAAAGATCAATTCCTCTTATATCACCAAATCAAAAAGATTTAATATCAGTATACACACACCCAGAGGATATAAATAAACATACTCTAAGAGATTATCGTGAAAATTTTAAAGAAGAAATGAGAAAACTACTATTATATGCACTTAGTTTTCCAAATCAAGATATATTAACATCAATACAAACAACTCAATTTCAACAAAGTATACCTGGTGAATTCAATAAAAGTAAAATAGTTGATTTAATTGATAGAACAATCATGAATGATAATGGAAGGGCGACATTAATTATAGGAGAGAATAGATTTTTAACAATTGAAGAAGATATAACTAATCTACACAATCAAGGTAAAATTTCAGTAATATCTCAAGAAGATTATAGAAAACCTCTTAACAAAGACGATCCATTTAGTTATCAAAAAGATGGATCTTATGTGGCTACTTTTACAGAGATTCCAAGATTTCCTGCAAGGCCTGGATCCTCTTGTGAGATAAGATATATACCTTGGGGAAGATATGGAGAAGCAACATTAGGTCTAAAAAACCATGCAAAAATGAAAAAAAACCAAAATGATGATTTTAGAAAAAGATTGCAACAAGATAGCGATTTTGAATTATTTTGTAATAATCTTCATAAAACTACACATTATTCTCTTGATGAAATTATTAAACCCTAAACTTTATTAAGGTTAATTTTTCATTATTATTATGATTATATCTAAACTTAAATTACACAATATTAGATCTTATAGAGATGAAGAAATTTCATTTAAAGATACTATTACATTTTTAAGTGGAGATATTGGTTCAGGGAAATCTTCTATTTTACAAGCAATAGAATTTGCATTATTTGGATTTAAAAGAGGGGACTTAGAAGGTTTTCATATCCTAAGAAAGGGAGAAACAAAAGGAGAAGTTACTCTAACACTCCTAAAAAATTCTAATGAACTATCTATTACAAGGAAAATTAAAAAAACTAAACAAGGAATTGTCCAAGAAAATGGTTTTTTTAATCAAGAAGAACTCTCACCAACAGAACTTACTGCAAAAATATTTGATACACTTAATTTTCCAAAAGAGTTTCTAACTAAAGATAGAAATTTGCTCTATAGATTCTCAACATATACTCCACAAGAACAACTCAAAGAAATACTTTATGCTGAACATGAAAAACGACTAGAAATAATTAGAAAATTATTTCAAGTTGATAAATATAAACAACTACAAACAACATCTGATATGTATTTAAAAGATTTAAGAGATAAAAAAATATTTCTTCAAGGGTCAATAGGTACAAATCAAGATTTAGAAGAAGATTATAATACATTGACAGAAGAGATAAAACAGTTAGAAAAAAAACAAGATGAAGAACTCAAATTAATGACTCCCTACCAAGATAAAATTACACTTCATAAAGAAAAACAACAAAGTGTAAAAAATAAATTAGAGCTATATACTGATAAACAATTAGAATATGAAAAAAAACTCACAATACTTCAAAATTACAAAGAACAAAAAAAGAGTTTACTTGAGGAAATCAAAACATATGATCAAAAAGAACATAAGAAACTTCAAGAAGATAAAAAAGAGGAATTAAGTAAAAATAACTTAACTCTAAAAGAATTAGAAAAACAATTATTTGAAAAAACAAAACAATTAAACGAACATGAAGCGAAGATTAAAGAATTCAATACAATAAAAGAACAAAGAGAGAAAAAACAAGTAGAATGTAAAATTAAAGAAAATCAATTAGATGAATTAAAAAAACTCCTAAGGGAAAATCAATCAATTATAATTAAGTCAAGAATTAAAGATATTGATGTTTTATCTCTTAAAATAAAACAAAAAATTAGCAAATTAGAAAAAAAAGAGCTTAGCCTCAACAAGAAAAAAGATGAAATAAAAGAATTAGAAATCTTACTAGGTACTCAAAAAGCTTCTTTAAACCATAAAAATGAACATCTACAAAATACTTATTCATTAAGTTCATGTGATGTTTGTCTACAAGATGTAAGTATTGCTCAAAAACAACATATTAAAGAATCTCTTCAAACTCAAATTAAATCATTAGAAAAAGAAATAGAAATAAATGAGAAAAAAGTAACAGAATTGAAATCAACAATTGATTTACATGAACTCGAACTCAAGGAAAAAAATGAATTAGAAATTCAACTGATCTCGCTTCAAGATAAAAAGAAACATCAAGAAGAAGAATTAGAAAAAGAAAAACAAAAGCATCTAGACTATGAAGGAACATACAGAAATATTGAAAAAGAAATCACACTTTTAAAACAACAACAAAAAGAAAAAGAAAAACATTCATTTGAAGATTTAGAAACTATAAGAAAAAAATTACAAGAAGAAATAAATTCAATTACTAAAGAACATCAAGAAAAGGAATTATTAGCTAAGGAATTAACACATATATTAGAAAAAGAAGAAAAAAAAGAAGAAGAAGTAATAAAATATCAGGAGAAGATAGATAAGATAAATAATGCTCTTCAAAAAGAAGAAAAAATTAAAGAATCTTTAAAAAAAGTTAAAAATGCAATTACCCTATGTAAAAATAATGGTGAAAAACTACAAAACTTGCTTGACAAATTAACCTCAAAAAAACAAGAATTAGATTTAATAGCAAAAGAAACATCTACAACACTTAATTCAAAAAAACAAGATTATAAAAAAATTCAACTTAAATTAGAGCATTATAAAAAACAAAAACAAGAATTAGAAATAATTGAAAAAGAATATTCCTTCATAGAAAAACAAGTAATTCCTGGATCAAGTACTATTGAAAAAACATTATTTACTAAATTTTGGGTTGAATTTAATGAACATTTTATCCATATATTTAAAGAACTCATCGAAGATCAAGAATTTGATGTATATCTAAGAGAAGACTTTTCAATAGTTGTTGAACAAAATGGGTATGAAATAGATATTTCAAATCTCTCCGGAGGTGAGAAATCATCTCTTGCAGTATCATACAGATTAGCACTTAAAAAAATTATTGAATCAAATTTAGGAAAAGAAACAATGCTTGATGTATTAATATTAGATGAACCAACAGATGGTTTTTCAGAACAACAAGTATCAAGACTAGGGTATCTACTAAAAGAAAGTGGAGTAAGCCAAATACTCCTAGTATCACATGATGAAAAAATAGAATCTATAGCATCTCACCATCTACATGTTGAAAAAAAACATCATGAAAGTAAAATAATTTAATTTCTTTGGTGAGGCTTTTCTTTAGTGACTTGAGACGTTAATGTCGAAACGAACGTCAAAAGAAAAGATCGATGTGGAAAATAGAATCTATAGCATCTCACCATCTACATGTTGAAAAAAAACATCATGAAAGTAGAATTACTGGATAACTGTTGTTACTTGTTAAAACAATAAAAGTATTTAAATAGAGCCCTAAGACAAAATTCAATGTCTGAGTTAATTCAACTTATTAGAAAAGAATCAGAGAGTTCTTTTGAAAAAGGGTTTAGTAGAAGAAATGTAGAATATAATAATGAAGAATTAGATTTATTAGGATTTAGGGGAGAACATGATTTATTAATAACTTTTGATAGAAATCCTCACACAAACAATTATCTTTCAATTCCATTATTTTATCTTAAAAGAAATGAAATAGGAGCCTCCAATGTCTCTGAAGGAAAATTATCACTTGGCTGCGATTTACTCCATTATTCAGTAAGAAAACTCCAGGAAATATCTTCAGGATTAGGTGATAGTCCTATTGAAAAAAAAATAAAAGTAATGGTTGGCCCATATAATCAAGAAAAATATGTAGAGAGACTCTATCACCATATTAGTTGTAAAGGTACATCTTTTGTAAAGGAATCCTCAGCTGAATTTCTATCTGGAAATCTCTGAGAATCACTTAGAAATAAAAATAACTCTTATAAATAAGAATTCACTAAATTAGTTATGGTATATTTAGTTAGTTGGAATGTTAATGGAATTAGAGCTGTTATGAATAAAGGGTTCATAGAATCAGTCAAAGAAATGAATCCTGATGTATTATGTTTGCAAGAAACAAAAGCTCATCCAGATCAAGTAGATCATCAATTAAAAGAATTAGGATATGATTATGAATACTGGAATTCAGCTGAAAAAAAAGGCTACTCTGGTACTGCAATTTTTTCTAAAATTAAACCTCTAAATGTTGAATATGGACTAGGTTTTGAAAAACATGATAATGAAGGGAGAGTAATTACTGCAGAATTTGATGATTATTATTTAGTAACTGTATATACACCTAATTCTAAAAGAGCACTTGAGAGACTCGAAGAGAGAACAAAGGAGTGGGATGTGTTATTTTTAGCTAAGATGAAAGAATTAGAAAAAACAAAACCTGTAATTTTTTGTGGTGACTTAAATGTAGCCCATACTGAACAAGATATTAAAAATGCTCAAGGAAACAAGACTACAAAAACAAAACCTGGAAGTGCTGGATTTACAGATGCTGAAAGGGCAGGATTTGATAGAATCGTAGAAGCAGGTTTTATCGA
Source organism: uncultured archaeon (assembly GCA_937138345.1). Classification (GTDB taxonomy): domain Archaea; phylum Nanobdellota; class Nanobdellia; order Woesearchaeales; family UBA583; genus UBA583. Next base: position 12,607 of record CAKZOW010000005.1, read on the forward strand.
TACTTTTAGGTTTGTCTACCCTAATGAAATAAAGTACTCTTGGTGGTCATATATGGGACGTGCAAGAGCAAACAATGTAGGATGGCGTATTGATTATTTCTGTGCCTCCGAATCTCTAAAAGATAAAATAGAAGATGCAGCAATCCATAATGAAGTAATGGGATCTGATCATTGTCCTGTAGGGCTTAAATTAAAATAGAAGAAATGACAAGAGATGAGAAAATATCTCTCTTTTACAGACAATATAATGAAGAATTTAGAGAAATAATAGATTATCTCAGCGGCATGATTTTTGAATTTTTTCCAACCATTAAGGAAGAGATAAAAAAAGATTCACTTAAATATATATCACCCACAGTAGGTTCGCTTTTTCTCATAGAAGTAAGAAATAACAGAGTTCATTTTTGTATTTCTAAAAAAAAGTTGCTCAAAAAAGAAAATATTTTAAATTCACACCTTTTAGAAGAAAACAAACAGTATTACTATTACTACTATGATACATATAAAAGAATTAATAGAGATAATTTAATTTCGATAATAACTAGTATTAAATAAGCCTAGTTCCATAAACTTCCCAATCTTTATTTCTTCTATGAAAAATACCTCTTTGTGCTAAAGCTAAAGTATCAGTAGAATTTAATCCATCTAGAAATTGATCTCTAATTAAATTAGAGAGATTATCTTTAGCTTCCCGCCTCCTCTTAGGTGAAATGAAATCTGTTTTACTACATGCAATTTGTGATTCACTCTCGAAATAATTGTAAATATGTACTCGATCATTTGTTAACTTAAAAAGTGTATGTTCTAAATTTGAGACTTGCTGTAATAACAATGACCTATATTCATCATTATCTGTTGAATCTATTGCTTTTCTACCAAAATCTGAAGCTTCTGAAAAATAAGATTTTTTTTGTAAAGAATTTTTATATACCATTCCAATTCTAGCATAGGCAAGGCAAGATCTAACCATAACTTCAGACAGTAAATTTTTATCTTTTATATTAAGAGTTTTTTGTTTATTGTCTAGTAAATATTTAAATTGTTGGATATAATCATCATATAATGTTGAAAGAGTAGATGTATCTTCAGTAGTATTTAACTGATAATCTAATTGTTCCAAATGTTTAATTACAGATTTAATTTTAGGTATAAATTTTTCCTTTTTTGCCATTATATAATAGTAATAATCTCCATGTATTTATAAGTTCAAATCAAGCTGTGAATAAAGATAATTATTTAAAGTAAATTAAGTAAAAAATACTATGAAACAAAAAAAAGATCCTACTAGATTAATTATTGCAATATTTTTAATATTACTAGGTATTTTATTAATTTATATGACATTAAATGGTTCAACTGGACAATATCTCTCAAATAACTTAAACATGAGTTAAAAAAATTTATTAAAAGAAAAAAATTTTATGAAATATGAAAAAAGAAAAAAAACATTTCAAGTATTATCCTGAAGATTTTGGTAAATTGCCCGTTAAAGTACATCATATGGATTTAGAGTTTGATATATATGCAAAAAAAACTCATGTTATTTCAACAATACATCTAGAAGCACTTAAATCACTTAGAAAAGTATCGCTTAATGCAAAAGATTTAGAAATTAAAGATATAAGTTCAAAAGACGGATCTCTAAGATATGTATATGAAGAGAAAAAAGATATGATTCACATAACATTTTCAAAAACATTTAAACAAGGAGAAAAATTTTCAATAACTACAAATACAACATGTTATCCTAAATCTAATATTTTAGAAGGTATTTATTATGATGAAACTCCAAAAGGTTGTCCATGTCAGATGATTACACAATGCCAACAGTGGGGTTTTCAAAGAATAGTACCTTGTATTGATGATATGACTGCTAAATGTACCTATACAACAACAATTAAAGCAGATAAGAGATATACTAACTACATCACTAATGGAGATGTAATTAAAAATATAACTCCAATCTCAAAAACAAGAATTCAAATTATCTATGCTAATCATAAAACTCCAATGGCCACCTATCTTTTTTTCTTAGGTGTCGGTACCTATAAGACTTTTAAAAGAGAATTTGAATATCCAAATGGAGATACATTCATGTTAGAACTTTTAGTTCCTCCAAAATCAGATAAAGAGCAGGCAAAAAAAGCACTCAAAATACTCCATGATTCAATAATGTGGGTTTATTTATTTACAGGTCCAAAAAAGTACGAAAATGAGAAAATCTCAATTAAAATAAAAAAGTTAGTTGATGAAAGAGAAGCAATAAAACTAGAACATTCTAATTCAAAGAAACTAGAAAAGATTAGAAATAAAATTAAAGAGTTAGAAAAAAATCACACTTTTGGATACAAATATACGGGAAGTGTTTACAGAGAAATAGCAATGCAAAACTCAGATTATGGGGGAATGGAAAATGTTGGAAATACAACGATTTCAACGAATAGAATCATGCCATTTAATGACATGGCAGATCCAGTATTTGAGTACATGATTAGGGTAAAAGTACACGAATACTATCATAATTTAAATGGTTCTGAAGTAACTGGAATGACTCCTTTTGAAATTTGGTTAAATGAAGCAGTAACAGTACATATTGAAAGAGAATATCATGCATATCTCTTTGGTGAGAAGTATTCTAGGTTCTCAGAAGCACAAAAAATACTTGCCCCAGGTAATGGAATTCTTGCAAGTGATAGTGGTGTTAGTTCTCTGCCAATCCTACCTGAAGGATTTAACTCTCCAAATGACTTGATTACATCAATTACTTATGTAAAAGCTCCTGAATTTGTTAGAATGATTCAAAAAACTCTAGGTGACGAAAACTTTGTAAAGGGACTAAATGATTATCATAGTAAATTTAAACACTCAAATGCAACTACCTCAGATTGGATTCAAAGCATGCAACAGTACACATCAATTGACTTAACATCAATGGCTAAACAATGGTTAGAAAAAACAAATTATCCAATACTTGAAATAAAAACAAAACATGATAAAAAGAAAAAAGAACTAACCTTAGATATTAATCAAAAAAACGCATCGAAAACAAATTTTTGGTCATTTCCATTTAAATTTGCTATCATGAAAAAAAATAAAGTTTTATTTGAAAAACAAATACATATTGATTCAAAGGAGAAAACCTACATTGTACCTGGAATAAAGGAATATGATTTTATCTCTACAAATAGAGATTTATCATTTTATGGAAAAGTTGAATATACTCAAGAAAAAGAAGAGATCATTAACCAAGTTCTTCATGATAATAATTATATTTCAAGAAATATTGCTTATCAAAAACTCTTTGAACAAGAAAAAATTAGACTACTAAAAAATACTAATTCGTCCCTTGATAAAGAAATTAGTGAAGTTTTTGGTAAATTATTAGGTGATAAAAATCTCCTAAAAGAAATAGGTGGAAAATTTTTAGCAATTAATGAATATATGGAAGATAAAAAATATGCTTTTGAGTTTAAGAAAACTTATGATGTAAAAAATAAAATTATAAAAGAATTAGCAAAAAACCATAAAAATAAACTAGTATCATTATATAAAACGAATTCAAAAGTAAAAGTAGATTCTAAAGATATTTTTCCAAACGATGAAATAAAAAGCATTAAAGCTAGACAAATAAAACATTTTTGTTTAAGCCTTCTCTCAAAATTAGATACAATTGAAATTCATGAACTAATTAAAGAAGAAATCTCTTCAAATAATGCATCTGATAAACTCTTAGCAATTCGATTATATAATGAGTCTAGCGCATCTGATAAAAATAAAATATTGAGAAAATATGAAAAAGAAGCGTCTAAAAATTTAGTTTCCTGGGAAGTATTTCTCTCAATTATAGGTTCAAATAATACTGAAAATGCAGTAGATATGATTAAAGAAGTGGAGAAGTCTAAGTATTTTAGAATTGATCAATCAAATGATCAAAGAGCTCTCTATGTAATATTTGCAATGAATAAAAAAATCTCACTAGAAACAAAAAAAGGAAGAGAATTACTCAAAGAAATAATCATAAAATTAAGTAAGATTAATGAAAATACCGTAGGGAGAATAATGTCTGTGTTTGGAAATTTAGATGAAATGTCAAAAGAAAATCAAAAGAATTTAGTTAAATTATTACATGATGTTCTAAGTAACATTGATAGTAAAAAGTCTATTATTACATATAATACAATTAAAAGAATATTAGATAAATCACCTAAGGCAGTAAGAGAATTTGAAAAGTCTCTTAATTGATATAATGTTTAGGTCCTGTTTGAGTTAGCTCAACATCTCTATACTTTTCATTTTCAATGATATGTTCATAAGTTGAAAAAGGCATATGATTTCTAAAAAAAGAAGATAGTGAGAAACCTAATTTATATGATGCAGAAGGGTTTTTGGGATGAAATAACTTATAAAACTTAATTGGTTTTTCTCCTTGAGCAATAAAATATCCTGTGATATATGCTCTTTTAAAATCTTTTATAAGTAATTCCAAATTCATAATATATTATTTCAAAAAATATTTATAAAATATATTGTGTTAGTAAATTCACATATATGAAAGAAATTATTGTTTTTGCTAATAATTTTTAAGCACATAGAAAAATAATAAAAAACTATTTTTGCTAATAATATTTTATCATATTTATCCATAAAAATAATTAAAAATGATAGTAATTTTTAATCAAAACTAGTTTGTCAATTTTTTTTGAGATTTTTATTTAAATATGAATATCTCCTAACTATTTATACAATGAATGAAACAATTAAAACTAAAGTACTTCAAAAATTAATGCACAACCCGGGAACAAATTTTAATTCCCTTTGGAATAAAGAAGGAGAAAGTAATAAATTTGCATATCATCTTAAACAGCTAGAATCTATTGGTTTAATTGAAAAAAAAGGAGATGGTATGTATTATCTCTCTCAAGAAGGAAAAGAGCTAGCATTATTTATTGACGGTGCTACAGGAAAAAATGTAAAAAGACCTCTTGTTTCCCTTCTTCTTGTGGTCTTTGATAATGATGGTAATATTTTATTACATGAGAGACTAAAAGAACCATTTTATGGATATTATGGATATCCTGGTGCAAAAGTTGACTTTGGAGAAACTATCTTAGGTTGTGCAAAAAGAGAGCTTTTTGAAGAGACAAATTTAGAAGCAGATTTGGAAGAAGTTGGTCTATTAAATTATGTTACTTATGAGGGTGATTCTGTTGCATTTCATCATACGCAATTTGTAATTAAATGTACAAATCCTAAAGGAATGTTAAAAGAAAAAGATAGGGAAGGTAATTATAGTTTTGTCTCTGAAGACGAATTTTTAGATAAAAAATTATTCCCTGATGATCCTTATATTTTAGATTGGGTTAAGGAAAATAAATATTTCAGAGTTGAGATGGATAGATTTCAAGATAATGGGGAATTCAAAGAAATAACAGTAAAGGATGTGAAGTATTATGAGAAAAGGTAAGCTAATTGATTATATAAAATATCATTATAGAAATTCCGAGATAAGAACTGAAGATTTATTTCATATGAATACTATATTAGGCCTTGATTATTCCCCTAAGTATTTGAATAGTTATTTACGAGATTACTGTGGTGATGGAGGGAAATACTCCAATAGTATTAAATATAATGGTAGTTCATATAGAATTAGCTAAGAAAAACTATTTTATTAAAAATAATCAACTATGATAAAAACATTTAATCAAGAATGTGATTAAAAAATATTTATTTTTGATAGTAATTTTTAATCAAATACTGATTCGAGAAATTACTATTTTTGCTAATAACTTTTAAGTAATCATATTATATACTATTTTAATATTGAAATTACTTTCACACCTTTAGGACAATTTAATTGTACAAATAAGAAAAGAAATTAAATTCACATTTTTATACTAAAATCATAGGAATATTTTGCAACTAATATTTCTATGAAATTAGAAGATCATTTTGAAGGTGGAAGAATAATGATTGTACTAATTTTATTTACTCTGTACCATATGATCCTTTAACTAATGTGCCCCTATTTAATTATCATTCCAACTTAGAGTAGTCTTAAAGAGAATATACTATTAAAAATTTAGGAACTTCTGAGGAAAAATTTTTGTATCCTGAGAAACATATTTTTTTTTGATTTTGAACTCGTTTTCTTGTGATATAATTGTCATAAAATAAAAAAAGTGCTCTCAAAACGGCTCTAAATTGTTAGCATCCAAATTTGGCTGTTTTAAGCTGATTTAAGCTAGTTTAGAGAATAATAATGATAAATATTAGTTCGCATAATGTATATTATGCGCCCTTTGTTTACATTGTAACAAATGAAACAAAAAACAATCATATTTATGCCTCGATCATTTTGGTAGTTAAAACAAATATTTGAAGATCTAACAAAAATAAGAAATTGAACTTAATCACAATTCCTTTGAT
>CAKZOW010000006.1 GCA_937138345.1 uncultured archaeon
ACTCACTATATCATAATGAGGGCGTTAGACAGACTTTACGAAATAGAGTAATAAATCTTAACTTATATAATGGAATAATAAATGTTGATGATATGAAAAAAGTTGTTAATCCTCAAGGGATTGACGCTGATTTTATACCTAAAGATATACCTCATCATCCTATAGCTGTACCTAAAATAGATTTGTTAGTAGGTGAAGAAATTAAACGTAGATTTGATTGGTCTGTTGTAGTTACTAATTCTAATGCTATAACAGCTAAAGAGAATGATCGTAAGAATATATTAACTCAAAGAATTACTCAATTTATACAAGGTAACTATAGTGAACAAGAACTTGAAGCTAAAATGAAAGATCTTGAAAAGTATATGAAGTATGAATGGCAGGATGTTAGAGAGAAGATGGCTAATCAGATTCTTAAACATTACTGGGAAGAACAAAAGTTCTCTTATAAGTTTAATGATGGTTTTAAGGATGCTATGATAATGGCTGAAGAAATATATCAAGTAGATATAGTTGCTGATGAACCTGTCTTAGAAAAACTTAATCCATTAAAAGTTAGAGCTGTTCGTAATGGTAATTCTAATAAAATTGAAGACTCTAGTATTATTGTTATAGAAGATCATTGGTCGCCAGCTAAAATAGTTGACACATTTTATGGTGAATTAAAGCCTAAAGAAATTGATACTATTATGGATTATTCAGTTAGAACTAGTAAAGGTGGTTATAGTGATGATTATAACAACCATGTATTATTAAGAGATGGGTCTGATATGGGAAGTTCTGTTAATGATTGCCTTAATATAGCTGAAATTAATGGTCATACTTTTAGTAATGATTATACTGATGCTGAAGGTAATATTAGAGTATTAAGAGTTTATTGGAGAAGTTTTAAAAAGATTAAAAAAGTTAAATTCTATGATGAAGAAGGTGAACATCAGTTTAAATTCATGTCAGAAGAATATATTCCTAATAAAGATTTAGGAGAAGAAGTTACTACTTTATGGGTTAATGAAATATGGGAAGGAACTAAAATAGGTAAGGATATTTATATTCAAATGAAACCTAAAGAAGTTCAATTTAATAGATTAAATAATAAATCACAATGTCATGCTGGAATTATTGGTCAAGTATATAATACTAACCAAGGTAAAGGTATTTCATTAATGGATAGATGTAAAAACTATCAATACTTATATGATGCTATATGGGATAGATTAAATAAAGCTATTGCTACTAATTACGGTAAAATATTTGAACTAGATATTTCTAAAATACCAGATAATTGGGAAGTAGAAAAATGGATGCATTTTGCAATTACTAATAAAATAGCTGTAGTAGATTCATTTAAAGAAGGTAGTCATGGTGCATCAACAGGTAAATTAGCTGGATCATTTAATACTCAAGGTGGTAGATCTATTGATATGGAATCTGGTAACTATATACAACAACAAATCCAACTTTTAGAATTTATTAAAATGGAGATGGGTGAAATTGTAGGTGTATCACAACAACGTCAAGGACAAATCTCAAATAGAGAAACTGTTGGTGGTGTAGAAAGAGCTGTTAACCAATCAAGTCATATTACAGAGCATTGGTTTATGCAACATGAACATGTTAAACTTAGAGTTTTAACTGCATTCTTAGAAACTGCTAAAATAGCCCTTAAAGGTAAAAACCCTAAAGTTCAGTATATATTGGATGATCAAACTATACAAACTTTAAATGTTGATGGTGATGTATTCTGTGAAGCTGATTATGGTGTTGTAGCAACTAATTCAAGTAAGACACAAGAGATGGAGCAAACTATTAAAGGTTATGCTCAATCATTCTTACAAAATGGTGGTAATTTATCTACTATAATGGATATTTATTTTAGCCCTTCATTATCTGATATGAGACGTAAGATAGAAATTGCTGAAGATGATTTACATCAAAAGAATTCAGAATCTTCTCAACAACAAGCTAAATTAGCTGAACAGCAACAAGCTCAAGAATTACAACTTGAACAAGCTAAAATGAAATTGGAAGATACTATTAATATTAGAGATAATGATACTAAACTTCAAATAGCTTCTTTAAATAAAGAAGATTATGATACTGATATTAATAATGATGGTTCAGGACTTGATGCTGAAAAACATAATTTAGATGAGAGGAAATTTCAAAGTGATAGGGAAAATAATAGTAAAGAATTATTACTTAAAATTAAATCTTTAGATAATGATATGAAAAAACACGCTGATAACGTTAAGTTAAAGCAAAAACAAATTAATAAATCTAATAATAAACCAGCTAAATAAAAGCTATATGAGTTCTATATATAATTTGACTTTAACTAAAAAAGTTATTATATTAAGATCTCGTTATAAAATTTGGGAGAAATATGGACGATGATAATATAGGAATGGATTTATTTGGTGATCAAAGTTTAGAAGTAAACTTTGATGAACTAAGTACTTACCAGGAAAATTCTGAGGAGCAAGAAGACTCTGAAGAAAACAATAGTGATAATATAGATGACTCACAAGAGTCTAATGATACTAATAACCAAAGTGAGAATCAGGATTCTGATTCAGAGAGCGTAGCTGAGGAAGATGACCAGGATGAAGGTAGTGAGGGTAATGATTCTCCCAACTTATTTTCTTCTGTAGCAACTGTTCTTCAGGAACAAGGCTTACTACCTTCTCTGGATATCGCTGAAAACAAAATTGAAAGTGTTGAAGATTTAGCTAATGCTATGAAAGCAGAAGCTGAAAGTTTAGCAAAATCTACAATTGTTGAAAAACTTGGTGAAGAAGGTTATGAATATATTAGTAAAGGTATCTCTGTAGATGAGTATAATGCTTATAAAACTACCGCAGATGCTTTGAATACTATTACAGAAGATTCTCTATCGGAAGATATAGAATTAAGTAAAAAAGTGATATACCAAGATTATATTAATAGTGGTATAAGTGAAGCCAAAGCAAGTAAATTAATAGATAGGCTTTCTGATTTAGGTGATGATAGTATATTAGAAGATGCTAGGGAGTCACTAATTAATGTTAAGAATTTTAATAAAGCAGAGTTGGATCAACAAGCTGCTGAGATTGAAGCTCAAAATGCATTAATTGAAAAACAACAACAAGAAGTTGAAAAACAATTAAAAAAGTCTGTTTACGATACCAAAGAGTTAATAAAAGGACAATCTATTAATAAAGTTTTTCAAGATAAAGTTTACAATAGTATGACTAAAATAGTCAGTAAATCTCCAGATGGTAATCCTGAGAACGCTCTAATGAAACAGCGTAGAGAAGATCCTGTAGATTTTGACACTAAGTTATATTATGTATATGAATTAACAAAAGGATTTAAAGATTTTTCTAAATTTACAGCATCAGCTAAATCTAGTGCTATACAAGATATGGAAAGAGCTTTACAAAATAATAGTATTAATAACTCTGAGACACCTGGTTTCTTACA
>CAKZOW010000007.1 GCA_937138345.1 uncultured archaeon
GATTTTAGAGAGCTCTACAATAAAAGTTTTCATCAATGTGAAATTTCATTAGTAAGAGAAGTAATATTTTAGTTTATCAAACAAAAAATTATAGTTATTTCAAATTAATTGGTTATTTGGAAGAATAGCAATATTTTTTACAAAACAGTTCTAACTCAGTAAGTCTTATTTCTGACTCTAATAATAGTCTAATGGAATTGATAGATACAATTGTTAGACCTATGATAAATTACATGAAAAGAATTATGTTTAGAGAGATGAGTTCGGAGAGTAGATAAGGGAAATTATTTGCTTGCTCTGTTCCAGATAGTTTGAAAGTATTTTAAATATGATTCTTGAGATACTTTATCCTTTATTAGAAAACAAATTGGGTCCCCATGGACATTAATGGTTGTAACATAATCTCCAAATATATCAACCCAAGCAGGAATTTCTTCCTTTTCGTTCATATATCTCACTTCAGTTAAAGGAAGCTTCTTTCTTACCTCACCAAACTCTCTACTTTCTGAACTATAAAGAATTTTTAATTTAACTCCTTTTTCAACTCTTAATCTGTTCCATTCAACGTAATATGCTCCAAATTTTTCATTTGCTTCTCTTGGAGCACCAAAAACATACACAGTATCTCCTTTTTTACATTCATCTAACATAAATTTGTGAAATGTCTTAAAACCCTGAGCACCCTCAAAAATTTCAGCTTTTGTTTGATTTTTTTGTTCTTCAAATTTAGTTTTAAAATAAGGTATAATTTTTTTAAGCTGTACTTCAATGTTATCTAACTCTCCCCTTTTTTCATTTAAATAATCTAATAGTCTATTTGGATCTTTTGCTTGATACGTCTTAGTTCCTGATATTATTGTGTACGTAACAAGACCCTTTTCAATAAGTTTATCTAATATAATATATGCTTTTCCAGATGCTATTTGAGCTTTTTTAATTAAAGGACCAGTTGTTGAAGGACCTAAATCAAGTAAAGCTAAATATGTTGAGATTTCAGATTTAGTGAGGCCAAGAGCTTCAAGTGTTACTTCATACATACTTTTACTAGTAACTTTATCTATTTAAATTTACTTATTAATGCCCACTTAAAGGGAGGTATCCTTTATATAGTATTACTTATTAGTAAAATCTATGACAATATATGATGACTTAATGAAAATAGAGCAAGTTATTGAATTAAAACTAGGAAAAGAAGATAATTTACTTGAACTTCAAAAAGAATTATTAGAAAGAGAAGTAGGTAATAATGAAAATTATCAAAAAGCAAAACAAGGTATTACATTAGAGACACAATTACTTGAACTCTCTGAGGAGAATAATTTTTTTAGAAGATTATTCCCTAGGAGATATAATGAAAAGTATAACAATGCAGTTACATCGTTAGGAGAAGTTGTAGACACACCAACTCAACTTTACCAAAGAGGTATTTTCGCTTATGATAATCTACTTGCCCCATTTATACACATTTCACTTGTAACTCCAGTAATCCCTATACTTCCATTCATAAAGCCAGAATTTGATTATAGTAACCCCCAAGATATATTTCCTCTTATTACTGCAGGAACTTTAGGTTTTTTAGGATATACTGTTTATACTTTAGCCAACATGATAAAAAATAAGAAATTCAGTAGTTTGCCATATGAACAAGCAAAGTATATTGATAAAAAAATAGATGAATTATTTGAATGAAAGAACTAAATTTCAAATACTTCATAGTTAGAAATAATCTCTTTTGAGTATTTTAAAACATCTTTAATATAATTTTGAGATAAACCTTTATTTGTTAAATAAATCTTAAATTTATCTTCATAGTAAAAGCATGTATTTTTAGGTTTAATTTAGAATTATCTTTAGAAAAGTATGTATTTTCATTAAAGTCTTCGGTCTTAACCGATTGTTTAGAATATCGCAATTCTCGAGTCTCTACTCTCAAATCTCTTGTCTTATATAATAGCCCCCCGACCGGGATTTGAACCCAGGTCCTCGGCTCGAAAGGCCGAAATGATTGGCCGGACTACACCATCGGGGGATTTGAAAGAAATCCATTTGTGTCCGTAATAATTATGAAAGTAAATCCCTTTAAAAAGATTTTCTTTTTTATATGTCCAAAAGGACTTTTGTTTCTAAGAGAAACAAAAATTAAGTCTGCATGACGTTCTACTTAGTAGAACAACACGCTAACAAAGTTAGCGGCCCCACCGGGATTCGAACCCGGGATCCTCAGCTTAGAAGGCTGATATCATATCCAGACTAGACCATGGGGCCAATATATATGTACAATCCTAGGGTCTGGTCCTAGTTGTGATTGGCTATAAAAAAAATAAAAGCGATTTCGCTTTTAAAGTTTTCGATTTAATTAGCTTTTTGAATTGTAATTCTCACAGGTAATTTCTGTGATGCTCTTTTTAGAGCAGTTCTTGCAACTGCCTCACTTTCTTTTGGAAGTGAAACTGACATTAATACCTTACCTTCTTCTACTTGTGCAGCAGTTCCGATAATTTTACCAAATGAGTGTTTCATACCTGTTGATAAACGATCAGCTCCCGCTCCTGCAGCTAGAGGGTTTTCCCTAATTGCATGGTGAGGTACAGCTTGAATTCTGAAATAGAATCCTTGTCTACCAAAAGTTTTCTCTAATAATTTTAGAGCTGAAATTCTTGCAGCTTCAATTGCGTTTGTTCTAATTTGAGCAGCATCTTTTGAGATTAATTGAAGAGTTAAATCAAATTGATCTTGCCCTCCTTTTAGGTCTCCCATGTCAAATTTAATTACTTTTTTACCAGGTCTAGATTTAACAAATGCTTTACCTCTTACTTTTGAGTATCTTGTGTAAGATCTCTCAATTTTTCTATAAGCAACCCATTTTCTTAACTTTGCCATTTTTAATTAATTGAAACAACTCCTCCAATTGCTTGACCAGGCATACCTTTTTCAAATAAAACTCTCACAGCACCTTTGTTTCCGTGAACTGCTGAAATTGTTCCTTTAATTTGAGTATTTTTTTTACCTGAAACTGTGTATGTTACAGTTTTACCAACTAATGTAAGTGATTTTTCTTTATCATGTTCTGGAATAATTACAATCATTTGGTTAGTTGTTTGAGTTTTTCTTCCTCTTCTATAATTTACAATGATTCCTTCCATTTTATTTGTTCACCTTTTTAAGAAGCTCAGCTCCTTCCTTAGTTAACACTTTTCCTGCTTTTAATCCTGTTTGGGATTTAATTAAACCTGCAGCTTCAAGTTGTTGTAAACCAACTCTGATGATTTTTCTTCCTGCATTAGTTTTTTGATCAGGCTTGTGACCTCTATTTTTTCTTCCACCGTAGTGTTTAGATAATCTATTTGTACCAATTGGTCCAAATTTATTTACTTTGTTTAATAGTGATGCAACTCTTAAGTACCACCAGTCATCTTGCATAGGTGGTCTTTCTACATGAGCTCCAGTTTTTACAAATTTAGCCCAATCTGGTTGTTCCACAGTTTTAATTTCTTTTACTAAATCTACTAGATTACTCATCTTTTTTTACCTCTTTTTTAGATTCAGCTTTTTTAGCTTCTTCTTTTTTTTCTGATGCTTCAACTTCTTTTACTTCTGCATCTTTTACTTCAGCTTCTTCTTTTGTATCTTCTACAACAGGTGCAGCTGTTTTGTATAATTCTAATTGTTTATCAAGTCCTTCTTGAGTTGTTTCTACAACTACTTTATCAATTCCTGCAACTTGAATTTTTGCTGTAAACACTGAAACTTTACCTGGAGGGTTTTTTGAACCTCTTACCCAAACTAATTCGTTTAAGTCTTTACCTATTACAACGTTCTCGCATTTCATGTGCTTTTGCACAAATTCTTTAAGAACAACAATAGCTTTTTTACTCCTTCTCCACTTAGGAGCGTGTCTTGTTTTTCTCCTTAGTGGGATTACATATTCCCTTTTAAGCTCTGCCATTTTTGAAAGGTATATTGTATCAGAAGATGTGTTTAGCATCTATCTGAACAATATAGCATCAAAATTTAATATTTCTTATGAAATGAGAAACAATTATTTTGATTACTATACAAAAAAGAATGATTTTGTGTTTTTAAAGGTTTGTTAATAGAACGCTCTTAAAGTAGTAAATTACAATATAGAACTATTAAGCAACTGGATTTTAATTGAGAATTAATATGGCCTGACTCCCAAATGGGAGTCTTCCTTAAGTGCACCTACTGGGATTCGAACCCAGATCACCGGCTTGGAAGGCCGGGATTCTAGCCGTTGAACTATAGATGCTCGTACTAAAAATAAATTATGTTTGGTTTATAAAGTTTTTGATTTTATGAAAAAATGGAGTGGTAGGAAACTCTTTAAAGGAACAATAAAAAGCTCAGTTAACACAAATGTTTATAAAAATACTTTTACTTATACTAATTAGATTAGATAGATAGACTACTGAGATCATACATCTCAAACACTTTTATTTTATAGATGGAAAGGAAATCGAGGACGTAGAAATTCTATTCTAGTATATATTAAGAAAAATGGTAAAAATGTATACTCTTGGAGGAGTAGATGAAGCTGGCCGTAATATGATGGCCTTTGAAATTGGTGAAGAAATCGTTATTTGCGATATGGGACTACAGTTATCAAATTTAGTAGCACACAATGACGAAGTTGATAAAATGGGACTTAGTGACCTTGTAGAAAAAAACATTGTTGCAAATCCTGAGATGATTATGAAACACAAAGATAAAGTAAAAGCAATTATTGTCTCACACGCACACTTAGATCACGTAGGAGCAGTACAATATTTAGCAAATTTATTTCCACAAGCTCCAATTTATGGTACTCCTTTTACAATTGAAGTATTAAAAGTATTGATGAAGTCACAAAGAACAGTAACTTCACCTCTTAAAAATAAGTTCATTAAAGTAAATGTTAATTCATCATTTAATTTACCTTCTGGAATTGAAGTAGAATTTGTAAATGTTACTCACTCAATCCCACAAGCTGCAATTGTTGCAATCCATGCTCCAGAAGGAGTAATTATGTATGCAAATGACTTTAAATTCGATAACAGACCTGCGCTAGGACAGAGATCAAATTATCAAAGACTCAAAGAATTAGATGAAATAGGTATTAAATTATTGGTTGTTGATTCAGTTCGTTCTAATTTAAAAAGAAAAACATTATCTGAGATTGTTGTTAAAGAAATGCTTAGAGATATTTTTATTGAAACAGATATCGTAGATACAAAAGGTGTTGTAATTACTACATTTGCATCCCACATTACAAGATTAAAATCAATTATGGAATTAACTCAGGAACTCAATAGAAAATTAGTATTTCTAGGAAGATCAATGGCTAAATATTGTAAAGCTGCTAAGAATGCTGGAATTATTGATTTCAAAGAAAAAGATGTAATTATTTGTGAAACACCTGCTGAGAGAAATAAATGGTTAGATATTGTTAATAAAAATAAAAAAGATTATGTTGTTGTATGTACTGGACACCAAGGTGAAGAAAACGCAGTAATGTCTAAAATTGCAGAAGGTAAAACGCCATTTGAGTTAAAAGAAGATGATAAAATTATTTTCTCCTCCGAAGTAATTCCTACTCAAATTAATATTGAAGCATCACAAATCCTACACTCAAAACTTGAAGCTTACAATTGTAAGATTTTCAAAGATATTCACGTATCAGGACACGCATCTAGGGAAGACCACAGAGATCTTTTAGGAATGATTCATCCAAAACACGTAGTTCCAGTTCATGGTCACGTAAGACTTAAAGAAGGAATGATTGAACTTGCAGAAGAACTTGGATATGAAAAAGATAAGAATCTATGGGTACTCCCCGATCAAGGAGAGTACGAATTTAAATAATAAATAAACAATTGTTTATTGAACTTTTCTCTTTTAGTAACACAATAATATTATATATATTTTTACTATAGATTAACTATGAAAATTACTTTTTTTGATATAAAAGAAGAAGAGGAAATTTCCTTTCTTAAAAAAAAATTGAAAAAACACAATATTCAATTTTTTTCAGAAAGCATTCAAGAAGTACCCTTAGAAAAATTCAAAGATAGCGAAATAATTTGTGTATTTATTTATTCTGAAGTTAATCAAATGATATTAAAAAAGTTGAAAAAACTTAAATGCGTCTTAACTAGATCAACTGGCTTTGATCATATTGATACTAGCTTCTGTTCTAAAAATAATATTTTTGTTGGAAATGTCCCCTTTTATGGAGAAAATACAGTCGCAGAACATACTTTTGCATTGATGCTTAATCTTGCAAGGAATGTTCATAAGTCATATCTTAGAGAGAAAAAAGGAGATTTTTCTATTGATGGACTTAGAGGTTTTGATTTGAAAGGAAAAACACTAGGAATATTAGGAGTTGGACATATTGGACTTCATGTCATTAAAATGGCTAGAGGATTTGGAATGAACGTGCTAGCATATGATATTAATCAAAATCACTTTCTCTCAGAGGTTCTGCATTATTCGTATGCTAGTTTTGATGAGATTTTAAAACAATCTGACATTATTAGTCTCCATATGCCGCTCAATACATATACAAAACACATCCTCGATGATAAGACACTTTCCTTAACAAAAAAAGGAGTCACCATTATTAACACTTCAAGAGGAGAATTAATTGATTCTCAAGCATTGTATACATATCTTAAAAGTGGACACATTGGAGGAGCTGGACTAGATGTAATAGAAGGAGAGGAACATATCACTCACGAAGATGAATTAATTGGCAATAAAGAAAAACACGAAGAAATTGCACAACTCATGACTAACAAAGAAATTTTAAAACACGAAAATGTTATTTTTACGCCTCATAATGCATTTAATTCTCATGAAGCAGTTAGGAGAATATTACTAGCTACAATAGACAATATTGAAGAATTTGAAGAAAGAAAAAAAGTTAAATATGCTATTTAATTTTCTTTTAGTAATTTTTCAACTATTATTTTATCTTTTTCTAATACTATTAATTTCGGTACTTTTATTTGATAATCATGTTTTCCTCCTTTTGCATACGATTTTCTCAAATCCATGAAGAAATTATGAGGTACTTCTTGAACACTACATTGCAGAATCCTCATAGATTTTCTTTTTTGTTCATATTCAATGTTTAAAGAAATTAATTTAGTATCTATAGTTTTAGAAATAAGATTTAGTTCTTTTTTTGAGTAGGAATTTTCATGAATATAAAAATTATATAATACTCCTTCTTTTTTATGCTCAGGCACACATATAAATGATTTAATTGGTAAACTCAATTCTTGTTGTGTTTGTTTTAGAGATTCAATAATTTCCCATTCACTTACCTTTTCACCTGTTAATGAAGCAACATATTTTCCTTTTTGAACAAATTTCATCGTTGGTGTTTTTCTATATATTCCTGTTATTTCTACAATATCGTCTATTTGGTATCTATATAAACCACATTCATTTGTGAGAATAATATAGTACTGCTTCCCTAATTCTAATTCATGAATTAAAAGAGTATTTTGATTAGAATCATTTTCCCTATAGTTTTCAACCTCAATGAACTCATAGAAATTTGTCGTTATATCAAATACTGATTCTCCAAAATCATTTTCTGCCATAGGAATAGAAAACCTACCTTCCGATGCCATAAAACCAATTTCTTTTATGTAGATATCATCACCAAAAGCTTCTTTTAATTGAGAAATGTAATATCCCACCGATCCAGATGTCCATGTTCCAATTGTGAGATTTCCAAAAATTTCATGAAGTTTATGCTCATTATTTTGAAGATTTTTAAGTGAATGATATGTTTGTTGATTTTTTTCTTGATTTTCAAATTTTTTTAAAATTGCATCTTTGAGATTATTATCAAGAGTACTTTTTCCTAATTGAGAAATAGAATTATATTTATAATCTCTTAAAATCTCTTGAAAGTTTTCATTGATAAATTTTGCAAAAACTACCAAGGTTGATGGATTAGGAGTAACAACTAAAGAACAATTTTCTCTTAACGAAAATAATGCAATTAAGTAATATCTTAGATGATAATCATCAACATACATTATTTCCTCAGGCACCGCATAGAGAGAATTTACTATTTTTGGTTGAATTGATCTAATTAAACCACTAACATTCCCGTAAGAGATACCTGATTTTGAAATGCCTTCTATTGGTTTTGATGTAAAAGTAATTATCTTTTTATCTAGTTGGAATGCATCTGGGTGATTGTTAAAGAGTTCAGATTCCCAAATTTTCCAAGCACGAGATCTTTTTTTAACATAAGATTCACTGAGAGGCAAATATTTTGGGGAAGAAGTAGTTCCTGCAGTTTCTGAAAAATAAGAAGGGCTTTTTTTTGTTAAAATATTAGTTCCACCATCCTTTATAGTATCAATGTAAGAGGATATCTCTGAGTATTTTACTAAAGGTACATTTTTTCTAAAAGAGTCAAATGAACTTATTTCTGAAAATGAATATTTTTTTCCATATAAAGTGTTTTTATTTTTTTTTAGAATAGAAATTAGTAATTTATATTGGGCATCTAGAGGAGCTTCACAAGATTTTTTGAAGTTCTTAGCATACAGTGCTTCAATTAATTTAAAGTAAAGTTTAAACATACTATGTTCTTTGATACATAGTATTTAAATAAAAGTAATTTCAACATAGTAGTTTAATTCTGTTTGTAAAGAACAGTTTCTCCACCATATCCCATTTCCATAGATCTTGCCAATGAATCATTTGATATTTGTAATGAACCCATAAATTCTTGAGTAGAACCTTTCATTTTTTGGGTAATATTTGCAAGTTTATGCATAACTAACATATAGGTATCAGGTTCGACAATTTCTTTTAAATTATGTAAACTTTGGTCCAAACTTTCTCTTGAATCCAGCAAGAGTGAATCTAAACTCCAATCAATTCCCTTATGATTTTTAATGTGTGATTGAAGTTCTTTGGATACTTTAACTCCTTCACTAAATACAGTATTATTTCCAATACAATATCCAGTAAACATTCTTGTGAGTGTTGTCATGTCTTTCCCAACATAATTCAAATCCACAGCAGATGTACCATAATTGTATTTTGCTAATAAAGGAAGAGTATTTTTTTCAAAAAAATCTAACTTCATTTGTTCAAAGCTTTCCCTTTCTTCTACAAACATAATATTACTTACTGTATTTCCTGCACCATATAGTTTTCTACCACCACCATTATATACTCTTGGAAAAAAAAGTGCATCAAAAACATCAATTATCTGTGAAATTTGACCATGAGTACTTGTCTGTTCAGCACTTAATCCGAAAGGGTATCCAGTTCCATCTGCTTTTTCTTGATGTTCTACTGCTAAACGTAAAGATTGAGTAACATCATATTCCCTTATTAATCTCTCTTCTAAAGAACCTTCAAAATTTTCCAAAATAGATGTTTTGTGTTGAAATGCTAAAGTAAAAGCTCCCAGTGCAGCATGTAGTTTCATAATTTCCCTTTGACCTTCTTCAAACTTTCCTTTAAATTGTAAAATACTCTCCGGAATATTCATTTTTCCAGAATCATGAATAAGATACCCTTGGACTAACCATCTAATTTGTGAATCGGAAAGACCTAGTTGTCTCCCCAAAAGAGATCCTAAGAAAACCCCCCTTAATTGATGATGTGCAGTCATACTACAATAATTTTCCATTGAATTGATTAATTCATAAGACCTATTAAAAAATGAATCAGTTTTAGCATCTCGAAGATTTTTTCTATCTGAAATTTCTTTTGAATATTTTTTTGCTTTTTTTTCAATTATCTTTCTAAAAAAATTAGCATTTGAAAATACTTTTTTAGATAAAGAGGGTTCTTCATAATTTCCATCACGTAGTTTATGCAACGATGGTGTAGAATTTTGGCTAGTGCCAAATTTTTTTTTTAGATTTAATTCCTCAATTGATGAGATATTTTGGGGCTTGGTATAAATCCCAAATACAAAATCCCCTGTTGTTTGATCGAAATTCCCCTCACTTAATTCTGAGATAATATTTTCTTGTGATGTTTCTAATGCTACTTCACAATTTCCTAAAAACCACCACATCTGTTCCTCAAGTGTTTTATATCCTCTTATTGCAGTCACCCTATAGTTTGTTTTCTCTAATATCCCATGTTCGCTATGAATATATGTTTCTACATCATTTTTAGAATCAAAAGGTTTAACAATACGATATTTATTCATATCACCGCTAACCATCACCGATGCATTTGCTGTATCTTGCACCCTTCTTCCAGAAAAATAAGGTAAAAATTTTAATTTTATTTTGTCTAAGCCTACAGTTCCTTCTTTTGCAATATTTCTAAATATCTTTGGTGAATAACTAGGTCCATACAGTGATTGACCCCCATAATATCTTGTACAAAACTTTTTTACATTTTGAAAAATTTTTGCATTATCTTCGTTAGAGATATACCTATCTGAATTTGAGAAAGGCTTTGTATGAATCCCGGTGTGAAATATTTGATCAAACACTTTTTCAGTTAATTGTTTAAGAGAATCGCAAGAAGTAGGTTTAGATGTAAATAAATCTTGGGTGTGTCTGCTTGTCCCTTCCAAAAAATCTTCTCTGCTCATTCCAAGTTTAGAGACACCCTCAAACATCCTAGTAAAATTATCAATATTTACACCTGTTTCTTCTTCAAAAAATGCACTTGATAATGATGATTTGAAAATTTCTTTTATTACAAAAGGAGTTATTTTAAGAGATTCTTGCATTTTCTAGATAATACTGTTCAATGATATAGTTGGGAGAAATTTTGATTGAAATTTTTTGATTAATATCGAATTCATCTTTTCTAAGTATTCCTCCATATTTCATAATAATGGGTTTAATAATGTGTTCTTTAAATAAAAATTTATCATAACCTCCTTCATAAGAAATACAACTTAAATATTTTCCTAAAAGGCAAGTGTATTTGGAAGTAATTGTTTCTCCAACCAAACAACCTAAAGTTATTTTTACATTATTTTTTTTTAACAATGAATAAATGAAAAGGAGGTTTGTTATCCCTCCATTTTTACCTATTCTTAAGTTAGCTAAAAAATAAGATGATGGTAAATTTATAAAACTTTTTACTTCAAAGTAACTACATAAAGATTCATCAAATACTATTTGTGTTTTTGCTAAATTTTTTTCGAAATATTGCATATTTTTTTTAGATGAAAAAGGCTGTTCTAATCTAATGTTTTGCTTTTTACATAAAATTGAGTTTTTTTCAAAAAAATCTTCATCAAAAGAACTATTGGCATCAAAGACTAAATCTTCTTTTTTAAAAAGCATTTTTTTCAAAAAAAGTGCTTTTGTAAATGTTTTTGGAGTTACTTTAAATTTAACTGATTTAAAACCAAATAATTTTATTTTTAATGCTGAAAGAAAAGATAACTCTCCTGATATTGGCCCAGTGTAATGAGTTATTGTTTGTTTGCTTTTTATTGAAAAAAAATCAAGAACATCTTCAATTGATTTGTTGAAATATTGTGCCGATAAATTTAATAGTGCATTTTCAAAACCTGATAATGCTGAGAGTGTATTTTTTTCTGATTTTTTATAAAAGTTAATAATGGTTTTGAGTACATCTTCAAAATTTTCAAAATCAATTTTTTTGAAATATTGTGCAATATTATGTAAATTTTTTTTACATGAAAGAATATCTTCTCCTGTCACATACGTTCTTGGTAAACATTCACCATAACCTACATATTCCTTTGAAGATATTTCAATTATTAAGTTATTTGCAGAAGATCTTTGTGCATCTGCATGAGAAAATTTTTTTTTAAACGGAATATTAACTTCCGTTACTTTTATAGATTCAATTTTCATTTTCCAAGTAACCTACAATTTTTAATTGTGGGGAATTTAATATATCTAAAGGAGAAACTATTGAAGTATCATCTGTAAGTCCCAATTCAATTCCTGCTTTTTTATATACTTCAGCTGCTACTTGAGAACAAAATATACCATCAATAGAAGAAAAAATATTTCTTTTTCTTGAAGAAAAAATATTAGTATTTGAAAAAATTCTTTCTTTGTGTCTTTGTATGAAAGCACCAATTACTTTAAGTATTGAATATTTTCTAGTGAGAAATTCTTCTTGATATAATTTTATTTTTTCTTGTTTTTCTTTAGAAAGTAATTTTTTAGATCTCATTATAATATAATCTTCAGTATTTTTTACTTTAAGTTTTGAAATTTCTCCGTAATTATTGTTGTATGCATCTACTTCTAGTGTATAGCATGCATCCTTAGAGACTTGATATACTAAAGAGACGTGAACTATTGGGGAATCTAAGAAAATATTTATCAATTTTGATAGGCGAGTGTTTTCTTTTTGCTCTCTTCTTTTAAGAATAATATCTCCTACTCTTATATTTTCATAGGAGATCTTTTTGAAATTTTTTAAATCCAAGTTTTTTTGATAATAAAAGTTATTGAAAATAATATTTGTAATCATTGAAATTTTTTTCTTAATTTCCAAAATATTTTTGTTAAATGATGATTTTCTTAATAGGTAATCATTTATTGAAAATTCTTCTATAAATACTAGCTGCTTTTTTATAATAAATATGTATTCATCAAGATCTAAAAAATAATTTTTTATCGTTGCTAGGTTAATTTTATTTAATGATAATTCTTTTGTAAAAAGTTCGTATTCTTCCAAGAAAGAGATAAACGCTACAAATGATTTTTCTGTATTTAAAATACTTTCATAAAAAGGATTTAAAATAATTTTTTTTTTTTCCTTTATTTGAAAAAAGTCTTCTTTTAAGATAAGATATTTTGCAATTGGATTAGAATGAAATTCATTTTTTTCAAGGATATGTAATTTCTTTTCTGCTTCAAATAAGGTTTTTTCAATAAGGTGGAACTTTAATGTCAATGTATCTAATTTTTCAAATAGTAATGATTGATATAAGACTATTTTTTCCTTACTTATTTTTGTCATTATTATAAGATTCTAATTTAGATATATAAAAAATAATCATCGTAGATTAGGAACAAAAAAGATGTGAAATAACTCGGCTTTTTATCTTAATCTAATAATTTCTCAAAAATGTGTTTTGTCTCAACTTGCTTATCATTCCAAAACTTAGTATCTTGTAAGATTCTTTGCATGATTAATTCTGGTGTTGATTTTCCTAGTTCATAAAATACAGGTTGGTGTTTTGTGATTAGATTTCCTTGTTCATCTAATCCTGTTGCTGAAATACCATCGATTCTGATGCCTTTGATTTGTTTTTCTTTTAGGATTGAATCTAGTTCTTTTCCTAGATGAGATACTGCAATTGTTAAAGCTTCTTTTTCTTTGATTTTAGATAAGAACATCAATAGGATTTTAGCTGCCGCACCAGGTTCTGTTACTGCTTCAAATTCATCAATGAGCATTAATTTTGTTGTATTTGAATCTAAGATGTCAACGAGAGCCCTTATTGTTTGTTCAAATGCACCTGAACCTTGTGTCCCTGTAAATTTTTTAAGATATATAATTTCCTCTGGCAAATTTATACTTGAGTTTTCATCATATGGGCCCGGAAGACCAATTGACGCTAAGACTTGCGCTTGGAGGACCATTTCTAACAAGGTTGTTTTTCCTCCTGAATTTGCTCCTGTTAGAATAGAGACTTTTTCTTGATTTAAATCTAGTTTTGATGTTCCTATTCCATAAGAAATTGGATGTGCATTTTGAATATACATATTTCTCCCATTTTCTAAATAAATCTCTTTTGATATTTCTTTTGGATAGTGTAAATGATATTTTTTAATAAAATTATTTATTGCAACAAGAAGATCTAATGAATAGATTAAGTGTGTTAGCTCATCAATTTGATGATATGATAATTGATTAAGAGTTGCATAATATTCAAGTAAATCTTTTGTTCTTTTTCTCTCAATTTGTTTAAATAAATCTTCTTTAGTCTCAAGATCTAAACTCAGAGGATAAGAATTATTTTCAAAAATATTTGTTGCATTTAATTTTTTCTCTTTTAGAGTTTGCAAAATTTCATGTTCTTTTTTTTGAATCATTGCTTTTGTGTCTTCTTCTATTTTTTTTTGTAGAGCATCCAAACTTCCTGAATTGAGTAAATCTAGGAGTTCTTGTCCTTGGAGATTTACCTGTTTATTTGCTATTTTTTCTTTTACTTGTTTATTTATTTCTTCAACTTCTTGGTCTAAATTAAGAATTAAATTTGAGAGCTCTTTGAAATCTTGTTCTAAATCTGAGAGAAGTATTTCTTTAAGCTTGTCTTTATTAAATTCAATTTGTTTTTGAGAGAAAAGATGTTCATTTAAGTTTTGAATTGATTGTGGTATTTTATTTAAGATATCAATGTATGCTAAAAGAGTTTGTTTATTATTTTTTACTATCATACCCAATACTACTGTTTCAAAGTCTTGCTTGTTATAGGTAATTGCATCAATAAATAGTGTTTCTTCTGAGA
Organism: uncultured archaeon; assembly: GCA_937138345.1. GTDB lineage: Archaea > Nanobdellota > Nanobdellia > Woesearchaeales > UBA583 > UBA583. Next base: position 14,465 of record CAKZOW010000007.1, read on the forward strand.
GGATAATTGAATTTTCATCGAGTTGATCTACCATTTCTTCAAGTTCTCTTTGAGTAATTGAGAGCATAGAAATTTTATATCTATCATAGAAATGAGATGCTGTAGCTTGATCTAAAGTATAGATTGTAAAAGGTAATTGAATGGAATATTTTATTTCTGAGATTTGTTTTGCCTCTTCTTTTATAGAGATGTACTCTTCTTCTAGGTTTTGAATTATTTCTTTTCTTCTCTCATAGATTTCTTTTTGTGATGTTGGCTGAAAGAAAAAATTAAAATAATGGGATGTTTTTTGAAGAGCGAATTCTGAAAAGATCATTTCTTGAATTTTTTGAACATGTTTTTTTACATTTGATTCTTTAAAGATAGTATTTTTTTCAAAATTATACATAGAAAGTAATTGATTAGTATTCCATGATTGAAATTTGAAAAGGTGTTTTTTTTTATATGCGTTAAAAAAAGCAATTTGATTATTAAATTCTTCTGAGATTAATTTCTGAATTGAATTTGGTGCTTGAGAAATATCAAAGATAGGATTAGAGTGTTGATTCATAATAAAAAATCGTATTTTTTCTTTTTAAAGATTTCTACTGAAAATGGTAGAAAAATACTCCTTTTTTGTACATATCTCAATAGATTTATAATTAATGAGTAATTGGTTTATCTATGAATAACTCTTGGATTAATTTTTCCACATTAGCTACAATTTCTTCAGAAGAATATCTCTCTTCAAAACCTTTTGAATATTATTCAATTATGAATGTATTTAAAGAGGAAAAATTAAAAGAATTAGTTAAAGAATTAGAAGCCTATGAATACTACATTGAGGATCATGATTTGTATCAATTTAAGAGAACCCATGATTTTAAAAATACCAGTAGTAGTCTGATAAAAGAGTTTAGAAATGAAATTTTTTCAGATACATTCGTAACAGAAATGGAGAGAATAACTGGGCTTAGTTTACTCAGAGATAAGGGAGATTTACATTCATTGAAATTAGAGCAAACACATTATTTATTGTGCCATGATGACCAAGTACAAGATAGGGCAGTTGCTTTTATAATTAATTTAAGTCAAGATTGGGATGAAGAAGATGGAGGAATACTTGAACTTTTTGAATCTGACTCCAGTGGAAATCCGAGGTCTGTTGCAAAAAGGATTACTCCTGAATTTAATCAATTTAATTTTTTTACTGTTAGTTCAAAATCATTTCATCAAATTTCTGAAGTAGTGAGTGAGAGCAAAAGTAGACTCTCAATTAGTGGATGGCTATACAAACGAGACAGGCAGGGTGAGGGATTGTGAGACTGGTGGTTTGTGAATTGGGAGGTAAAAAGTGATTAATAAAGCATATTTAGGAGATGAACTACAAAAAGAGATGCAAGATTTTTTTAATGAAAATGTTTTTTTACAGTTAAATGAATTTTTAGATAAAGAACATAATACGTTTAGAAAAGCATTATTAACATCTACAAATTTTAAAAAAGTATATAATCCATTACTTGAGTCAAAATCTGTATTAAATCTCAAGGAGGAATTCTCAATTGATATACTTCGTTTTGTTGAATATTTTAAATCAAAAGAATTTATTGCATTTTTAGAAGATGTTGTTGAATTTTCTCTTCAAGTAAGAGATGTCTCAATTGTATCTTATGAACAAAAAGATTTCAAGTTACTCAGTGATTTAGATACTGGAGCCCAAGAAGATTACTTGGAAATTATTTATGATTTAAGTGACACATGGAATGAATCCTATGGAGGTATTCAAACATATACTACAAAAGAAGAAGAGATATTACATTTAGAACCACAACATAATACATTGACTATTTTGTATAAGCCTGAAGAAGTTATGAAATATTTAAAATATATTAATTCTAGATCTAAAGATAAGAAAATTTTAAGAGTTGAGATGAAATTTGATATTGTTGAAGTTGAGAATTAATTTTCATATCTCTTTATATTTTCTTCTACTACTAATAAGGCACTTTTTGCTCTTATTACATCATCAGAATTGGAACTTGGATCATTAATTATTTTCTGATATCTATCTTTGATTACTAAAAAGTCTTTAAGACCTAATTTTTCTTCACTCATAATAATATTTTTCTCTAAAGAATTATATATTTTAGTATGTTAGATAAGAATAAAAATTGTAATTTAGAATAACTGAGTTAAACATTAAAAAAAATTATATAAAGTTTTTAAGATCAATTAAAAATTGATGAAGTTGATTCATAGAATCAACTATCTGAATTTGAATGCATTTAGAAGTGTTCTTAAAAATCTATTTTCTTGCTCAAGTTCTTCAATTGTTCTTTGATATTGCCCTGTGTGAACTTTTTGTGCTAAATTGTGATAGTGTTTTGCTGAATCTGATTTAGGTTTGATATGTACAATTGGTTTTTTTCTATAAAGAGCTTCTCTCATTGTTTTATCATCTTGAATTACTGAAGTAATTGGTGTTTCAAGTAGTGACTCGATTGCTCTAAATCCTAAATCAAAGTTATCTTTTCTAACTTTATTTAATACAACCCCTTTTACTGGAATTCCAATCTCTTTTGCAAGTGTTACTATTTTAAATGCATCTGTTACTGCTGGAAGTTCTGGATTTGTTACTAAAATGATTTCATCTGCGTTTTTTAGTACTGAAATTGATTCATTTCCTAAACCTGCTGCAGAATCTACAATTACATAATCTGCCATATCTTTTAAATCATCTAGTAATTTTTTTAGTTTTCTAGAATTAATTTCTGAAAATGATCTAATTGAAAGTGAACCTGGCACTAATTTAAATCCTAAAGGATGGATATAAATTGAATCTGTTAGAGCAGCTTCTCCTTTTAATACATCATTTAGAGTAATTGGAAATTTAGTTAGTCCTAAATGAAGTCCAACATTTGGTGTTGTTAAATTTCCATCAACTAAAATTACAGATTTTCCCTGTTTAGCCAATGCAGATGATAAGTTTACTGAAGTCGTAGTTTTTCCTACTCCTCCTTTTCCAGAAGATATCACAATAAGTTTTCCCATAGTCATAAAATGTAAGTTTTGGTATAAAATATATTATAATTACTTTATAGTTAGAATTGTAAGATTAGTATCCACTTGGAGGGTGTTTTTTATCTCCTAATATTTTAAATTTTTTTTTAATAATTTGCTGCATTACTTTTTCAACATAATCATTAAATCCAACAATATTTATTTCTTTTTTTTCAAGTAATATTTGTATTTCCTCAACTACTTTATCAAAATTATAATTCGGAACCCCTTTCCCCTTATTTTTATCATATTTTGAATTTAATTCTTTCCAATAAATATTTTTAAGAGCTTGAGAATATAGCTTATTATAATCAATTTCTCCAACTTCCATTAAATATGCAATTGCAGGATATCCCAATGTTTCCTCAAAATAAGATGCATTATCATTACACATTATAGAATTTGTTTTTGAATCATAAACAATTGAATAAAATTTATTTCTACTTGAAGAATAAAGCTTAACACCACTAGAACTTATTTCTAATCTATTATCTGCAATTGCTCCTAATGCTTCATATATTTTGATTTTGTGAGGGATTTTCCAAAACATAATAAAATTAGAACTAGAAATTATATAAAATTAATGTAAAAAAGAAAACAATTAATAAACAGTCTCAGCTTGTTGGAGACCACCTGTTGCTGACTTTAGAGATGCATAAAAATCGTGAAGTTTTTGCATATTAATCATGTATTCTTCACCATCAACATAGGCAACCATACATAAATTTTTTCTATATTCTCCGATACAATCAAAGTCACACATTAACAATCTTTTTAGTAAGAAATATTCTGATAAATCAACTGCAACACCTCTCATTTGAAGTGATTCATTTAACATCTGAATTCTATCTCTTACGTTTTGTACATATGATGCTTCCTCACCTACTAAAACTTCAAAAGCCACTGCAAAGAATTGTTCATAACCCGTTACAATACTTTCCATTATTTTTCTAAGCATCTCAGTTGTTCTTGTAAATTTTGATGATACAAAAAGTTGATGCTCAATTGAATTTAAGTGTCTTTTTAAGTCTCTAATTAGTTCGTACTGTTCTTCCATTTTTTGAATTGATAGGCTGCGATAGGTATATTGTAAATTATGATAAATTAACAATTGCTTGGGCTAAATCACCCTGTGCTTCTTCAAGTGCCTTCCTTGCATCTTCTTTTGATACTCCAGCTTGCTCACTTACTGTGTCAATATCATCTTGAGATATTTCAATAGTTAATGTTTCTTCTTCTTCAACATATTCTCCTGAGAGTTGGAATGTTGTTTGACCTTGCATGGTTATTTTTTGAATTGAAGGATTTGAAAACCTTAATACCTTACCATTTGTTTTGATGATAACTTCTTGAGCGTCTAAGTCATCTTGACTCATACCCATTTGTCTCATCATTGCTTTCATCTGTCTTGGATTTACACCTGGAATCATTATTCAATGCCTCCTGCGTTGAATAATGTCAACGAACGAAATTTTAAATTTTGTGACTTTGTCATTTTTCAATACCTTAATTTAATCTAAATAATACGAAAATAAATGCTACAATTAGTAAGGACAAAATAATTACAAATTTTGGTCCAAAAACGATATTTGTTTTGTATGCACTATCAACACCACCAACTAATCCTCCTTGAGATGATGGAAGAGAAACACCTTGTCTTTTAGCCATTCTCAAAAACTACCTCCGAGCGTTTGAGCGTTTGTTGTAAACGTAGAAAAAAATTTGACCATCTAATAAATAACTAAGACATCATCATATATAAAGGTATTTATTTTTTAGGGAGATTTGCACATAAAAATAGTTAAAGAAACTAATATTCGTCACTAGAGTCTGTTTCTTCATATCTAATAAATTCAACTTCAATAACTTTTTTCTTTGATCTTTTTATTACTCTAAATGTTCCTTGTTCAATTGAGAGTGTTTGATTTGTTTTTGGAATTGAATCTGTTTTTATAATCATGTATCCATTTAATGTTGAATACTCATCATCTTCAGGCAGAGATAAATTGAGTTTTGAATTTAGCTCTGAAATCTCGATGGATGCTTTTATGTGAAAAGTATTTTCCCTAATTTCTTTAATTTCTTCTTCAACATCTAAATCGTACTCATCAATAATATCTCCTAAAATTTCTTCAATAATATCTTCTAAAGTAATTACTCCTGTAAAATCTCCATGTTCATTTACAATTACTGCCATGTGAATTCTTGCTTTTTTTAGTTTCTTCTCAAGTGTTGAGAGTTTCATTGTCTCGGGAACAAAAATGATAGGCCTAATTATTTTTGAGATGTCAAAATCTTTTTGTCTATTGTGAAATTTGAAGAGATCTTTCACATTAATTAAACCAATTACTTCATTTCCTTTAAGAATTGGAAATCTGGTAAAACCTGTTTTTTCAACTGTTTTTACTACGTCATCAAAGGAAGAGTTTTTTTGAAAAGAAATTACTTTTGAAAATGGTACCATTACATCATATACTTGAATATCATTCATTTTGAATACATTTTCAATAATATCACTCTCAAAACTCTCAATAGAACCTTCAAGTTTTCCTAACGCTGCCATTTCTTTAATCTCTCCTTCTGAGACTGAGTGGTTTGAGTTTTGTTTGACAAAAATATTTGTTAATTTACTTAAAAACCAAGTTATTGGAAATAATATTTTTGATAGGAAAAAAAGAGGTATTGCAATTTTAGTTGAAATTGTATCGCAGTACTGCTCCCCATATATTTTTGGAATGATTTCTGAAAATAATATAATGAGAAATGTTAATACCGCAGATACAATACCTAATGCTGTATCTCCGAAAATTTCTGTAGCTAAAACACCAACATAAATACTTCCTACAATGTTAATGATATTGTTGAGAACTACAATTGTTGTAATGTGTTGTTGAAGATTTTCTTTAACCATCAATAGCACTTTTCCTTTTTGAGAAATAGTTTTATCTGACGAATTTTTAATTTCTTTTGCTTTTGCAAGTGAGACACTCAAAAGAGCAGCTTCTGAACCCGACACTAAAGCCGAGAGAAGTAACATGACAAGAATTGTTAGTATAAATAATGTAATTGGATCCATTGAATTGATATCACCTAAGTGAATAATATAATTTATTAATAAAAAGAGAAAAGAATTAATGTTTTTAAATATACGTTATTATTTTTATATGAAAAGATAAAAAATTTATCCAAAAAAGATAAATATACTTTGTGGAAATAATGAAATAAATAACATTATCAATGAGATAAAAGATACAATGTTGTAGAGTCTCAATGATGTTTTTTCTGAAAACTTATACTGAAATAGAAGATGTGCGATTTTCCCACCATCTGTAATCCACAATGGAAGTAGATTAATTGCTCCAATACTTATGTTTAAAACAAACAACCAAAAAAATGTCTGAAAAAACATATCTGATATTTTTGCAAGTAATTCTTTTCCTTCTAAAGGAACATTTTGAGGTGCAAGTCCTATTCCAATTAAGCCCCTTGAACCATCTTCTGACGCAAATGTAGTAATATTTTGAGATATAATAGTGTTGTTAGATTCTACTTCAAAAAGCAGAGTTTGATTTGGCGAAATATTTGTAAATTCACTATAAATACCCTCTATTCCTGTTGCACCATTTACAGAGAGAATTGTACCCTCGCTGAGATTATAATTTAATAAATCACTTTGATTTGAGTTTACACTAAAATATAATTCTTGCTCAGTATACATATTTTGAAAAGGAGCTGCAACAAATACTAAAATGATAAAAAACAATATTCCAAATAGAAAATTACTTGTAGATCCCGCACCAAGAACTGCAATTTGTTGCCATTTTGGTTTTTTTGCCATTTGTTTTTCATCAGGTTCTACAAATGCACCTGGCATTATTGGTAAGAACATTAATATAAGTCCGACAATTACTGTTGTAATAAAAGAAGGATCTAATCCAATAATTTGATCTAGAGAATAATTAAATGCAATGATTGCTAAGAAAATTGCTCCTATAATATGAGTGGATCCAAAAAATGCTAATCCTGAAGATTTAATTTTAATTCCATATCTTTGTGCAATTACTCCATGGGCAAATTCATGTACAACTACTAATACAAATAATGCGATGAGCCAGTACCAAAATGGAATACAAAATACTAATGGGTTACTACATACTGAACCAGTTAATGGGAGTGCAAATCCTCCTGCATTTGTTATATTATTTTGAAACATAAAATAAAGCTGATATACTAGAAATGGTATTATTGCAAAAATACCACTCACACCCACAAATATTGATAAGTATGCTAAGAAATTAAAAATACCTGGTCTTTGTTTTGACCAAGATTTCATTTGTTTTAAACCTGCTTGTGTTTTAAATAATAAGATATAAAGAGAAGGAATTGAACCTTGTACATCTAATTGTTTTCTTTTTACGTATAAAAATACACAAAGCAGCGTTATGAATAATACAAATTCTATATTTTGTAATAAAAAATCCATACAATATTAAATCTAATGAAGTATATAAATATTGTTTTCTACTTTCAAAGTTGTGCTACATTTATGTTACATTAATTACAGAAGCATATTCTTGTTGTTGTTGTTCAATTACTTCTTCTTTTAATATTCTTAAATCATGTAAGAATTCTTCTATGAATCTTTCAGCTTTATGTAGAGTACAACTCCCTTTTTCAAGAGCCATTTCATTTTCAAAATGAGATAAATTGTGTTTTTCTAAAGCTCCTAAATGGAGATGGAGATGAAAACAATGTTGTACAACTGAGGAGATTTGTTTTGCAGTATGAACACCAAATTCGCCTAAACCATGAGCTAATTCTAATATCGAATTATACTCCTCATGTAATGCTAAAATAACTGATTGGAAATAAGATATTAATGTTTTATTTGCAGTGGGTGTTTGTAGAACTTTTACTTTTTTTAGAGAAAAGAGAGAAAATTGAGTTTTTTCAACTACTTGAATTTTGATTAAAGAATTTGTTTTTAATTTTTCTTGAAGATTTTTTAATTCTTCATTTGACTTTTCTAATTTAACTAAAATTTCTTTTTTTTTAGTTTTATGTTCTTCAATCATGTCTTAGAGTAACACCAAACTCGATTCTCTTTTTAAATTATTGGTTTTACTTAGTGGTATTTAGCATAATTTTGTGGTCTTTTAGAAGGCAGTAAATCTGGCATTCTGTAATCAAAGGAATTTGCCTGATAATGATATCTCATAGAACCAGTGCCTGAAAGAAGTTTATAGCTGTTTGAAATTCTAGACTCTAATTGATTGGTCAAGTACATTTCTGATTGTGGTGGTTGTACTTGAGAGTGAAATGGTTCTTCTATTCTATCATCTAATGAAGTTGAACGAGTATTGTTAGTTTGAAGAGTAGATTGAATTTCATAATCAAGACTCTCCGGTATTTGGGGTACTATTGGAACTTCTGGCTCTTCTTTAGTTTCTGATATTTCGTAGTCATTGTTAGTCTGAGAAAAAACTGAAATAAAAAAATTTTTTGCTTGTTGATTTTGATGCTCTAGTATTTGAGAATATTCAATAGGAATAACTTGAGATGCTAATAATTCCTGATACTGTTGGTTTTGAATACCTGGAAGTTGTTGGTTCATAATATTATAAATAGATATAAATATTTAAATTTACTCTTCTATTTTTTGAAATTGTAGAGTTTTTTTCATCGCATCTTTTGTTCTTTGCTCATATTGGTAATTTTTCTCACCTTCTTGTTTTTCTAAGTTTAGAGATAAAAGATTTGTAAATATTTCTTGTTCTTCTTTTGTTGGAGAGACTTCTGAGATAATTTGATGCTCGATTTCCTCAATTGATGAGCTTTGATCAACTTGTTTAACACTGAGATGTTTAGTTGAGAGTTTTGAGGTATTTTTAAGGACATGGTCACACCCTAGTTGAAGAGAGTGTTTTATTATTTGTTGTAAATTAATATCTGAGATATTACCATTAACAATACCTTTGATTTCTAAAAGAACTATTTTTCCTTTTATATCTTTTCTAGCAATTTCTTGCATAATAGAATCCTGAATCTCTAGAGGTAATTCGTCATTTGCCTCATAGAGAATATGTTCTATTTGAATTGTTTGTATGAATTCTCTTTTTATGTCTAATTTTTTTGTTGCAGTATCTACAGTGCATATGTTAAAACTTGGATGTTCTCTTTTGAGTTCTGAGAAATTATTTGGAAACAAAGGGCCAGGGTATGACAGAGGTTTGTTATCATATGTTGCCTGAATGTGAGTATGGACATGACCTCCCGCATAGTAGTCGAATCCTTTAGGCAAGTAATTTGATGTGATTTCTGTTTTAACCATCTTCATGAAATCTGGTTTAATGTCACCTAGTGTAGTATGGAACATAAAAATTTTAAATTTGTCTTCTGGCAAAAATTGCTTGCTTAAATTCTTGTAAATATTTTTATCCAAGCCATTTTTTTTACCAACAATCCCCGATATGAGAATATCTTTGTTAATTTCTGTAAATTTTAGGTTAACTTCTCCCTCACCTAAGTTTTCATATGTTCCAACATCCTTGAATACTTCTACTTCATTGAGAAGGTGTATGTAAGATTTTTGTGTGTTTGAATAATCATGTGACCCTCCAATTACGTAGAGAGGAATTCCTGCTTTTTTCAACCTAAGACATTGTCTTGTCACTTGTTGAACTAAGTCCAAAGGTGGCATTGCATTGTTGAAAATATCTCCTGCAAATATTGCAAAATCTACTTTTTTCTCAAGTATGTTGTCTATTGCTTTTTGAAAAGTAATAAAGTTAAGATTTGTTAAATGGCTTTCTCTATAACCTCCCAAATGTAAATCTGCTAAATGTGCGAAGGTATATGTTGTCATAGAATATTTGTGATGTTTTTGTTTAAATAAGTTTGCTGTGAAAAGTATTAGAAAAATTTATAACTATTATAATTGAATATACACTATGATTAAAAAAATTTCAAAAACTGGATGTGTATTTCTCTTATTTTTTCTACTAATTGCAGGATTTGCATTTTATGAATCACAAACTTGCTCTGGCATGTACTGTGGATTTATACTTATGCTAATATCTCTCCCATGGATATTTTTATTTAAAGATATAGTATTGATATTTCCAATTTTTGGAATGGTTTCAGTTTTTATAAGTATAGCTATTAATGCAGTACTTAGTTTTTACATCGGAGTTGGATTAGAAAAACTTTATTTTAAATTTAGGAAAAAGAATTGAAAATTATTCTAGCAGAGATAAAATCTCACTTGAATGTTCTTTGACTTTTGGTTTTGTGATGACGTGACTGATTACTCGCATCGATCTTTTTCTTTAACGTTTACTTCGCTTTGCTCAGGGCACTAAGAAAAAGCCTCACCAAAAGAATTATTCTAGCAAAGCTAGAATCTCACTTGAGTGTTCTTTAACTTTTGGCTTTGTGATGACGTGACTGATTACTCGCATCGATCTTTTTCTTTAACGTTTACTTCGCTTTGCTCAGGGCACTAAGAA
>CAKZOW010000008.1 GCA_937138345.1 uncultured archaeon
AGGTATAAGGTTTTCTTAATATTTTATAAATTTGTTAAAGATTGATCTATATAGATGAAGATTTGTAAATTAAGTTTTTAATAAGTTTTGATTTTATTAATTATTTAGATCTATTCATTAAAGATATAAATTAAATCTTTAGAAGTGTAATTATTTTAGATTTATATTTTTAATTGTCTTTTAATAATTTATATTATATTTTAGATATCGTCTTTAATTTATTCTAATTTTTAAACAATTAACAAAAAATTAATTTAACATTTTTATTTAGATATATCCAATTACTAATCTTATTACAATTTCAAATTATAAAATTCAATAAATTAACTATCCTTATCTAAACTCTACTAATTTATTCTACTTATTAATTTAATAATTTTTGTTAATATAGTCTTATAAGTATCTTTAAACTCAAATAAAAGATTCTATATCTTTAACAAATTCATTAATATATTTTAATCATTTTTTATTTATTTACTTTTAGTGATACTTTAATGGTTTTATAAAATAATATTAGTAAGTATTTATAAATGTTCTTTATTTTATAGTTACTATTTAATTTAGTTAATTTTATTACTTATATAAATATATCCTTTTTAAGTTTATGTTATAACTTATTATAATTATTTATTTCTTACTTATAAATTCTCATTTTAAAATTAACTGATTATTATTTTTCAAGGTTCAAATTGAGTTTACTTTTTATCATTTTTTTATATTTACTTAACTAATTACATACCATTTAGATAATTATCATTTTTATCAAAAAACTTAAATTCCTTGTCTATTTTCAAAATAACAAAACTAATTACATAAAAATAAAAAATTAAAATTTAAAACTTTAAAAATTATCACATTATAATTATTTTATTATTCTTATTCCTATTACTTTATTTTATCTTACTTATCTGATATATCTTTAATTTCTTGATTTTTTTCATTTTTTTATTTCTCTTTTAATTCTGATTATTCTTTTCTAGTCTTATAATATTCTATATTATTATCTATTTATTCTATTACTTAATTTAAAAATTTTATATCTTTTTCTTTAGATTATTTTTTAATTATTTAAACAAATTAAACATATAATGGTTTAATAATAAAACTTATAAAACCAACTTCAGATTTATAGAAAACACTATCAATATCTAAATCTTTAAAAAAAGGTGTTTATTGAATACCTAATTAACCTTCTTTATAATAAATATTACTAAATTCTTTACTTACTAATCATGCCCATTTTTCTGCTATTTTATTACTTTTTGTTGCATGACCTAAATCTGTACAATGTAAAGCCAAACTACACATATATTTTAAAGTTTTAAAATCATTCAAATCTATATCAATTTCTAAAAACTTTTCGGCATTTTCTATATGTTTAAAATGAAATTTCATATCAGTAGCAACAATACTTTCAATGATTAACTCTCTTATTTCTAATCTTTATTAAGTACTAAAATTTTCAAAAAGTTATACATCATCTTTATTTAAAATTTTATATAAGATATATATATGGTTATATTCTAATGGACTTTTATCAGAATATCGTATTGCTAATTTAGAAAAAGAATTTATTTCATATCCATTATTAACACCTGTATGGTTAAAGTCATGTCCAAATGCTGCAATTAAAAATGCAAATTGTTAATAATCTTTTAAATTTTCTTAAAAAATTGATATATTACTTAGAATATAATTAGTTGAATATAGTACCATAACACCATGAGAAAAATTATGAAAATGATTCTTATTTCATTAGTAATAAAAGAAAGATTAAATTAAAAATGATTTTTATTAATCAAATTCTATATCAAAATGATTAAAGAATTTACTAAATAATGCCAAGGCAATCGAACATATTTTATTATTTTTAAATTCACTAACATCAAAATTCCAATTATTAAAGTAGTTTTGTTATTATTTTATTTTTTCAACTTTTTTGTTAACTTTTTCAAAATTAATATAGAATATATTTGGATTACTCATTGTGTTTTCTTAAGAACTTAGTTCAGATTTTAATAAAGAAGATCTTGCAGTAGTTAATCTTCAAAAATTTTGATTTAAATACTATTATTGCTTACCAGATTGACTTTACATAGTTGATTTTATATTTTATAATATTAGGACTGTTTTCTCATTCAAAGGAGAAAAAAATTTATTCTTTTTTTTATCAGAAATATTAGACAAATTAGAATTAGAATTCGATTTTTAATTTATTAGTTTTTTCTTTGTAAACTAATCTTATAACTCATACATTTTTTAACTAAATATTCATTTATCATCTTTTATATATTATTATATATTTGTTTTTTTTTTATGTTATCTTTATTAAAATTATATTTTTCCTATATTGATTATATTAAAAATATTGTTTTCATTTTTATCATTATTTTGTAATTATTTTAAATAGTTACTATCTATACTTATTTCTACTAAATCTATGATTTGCTTTTGGAAATCTATTTACTTTATTTCTATATGTTCTTATTCTGATATAAAAATTTCAGATTATTATTGTTGAATACATTTTAGATTAATATCTAATTTTTATATTAATTCATTTACTATTATATCTTGTAAGAATATATTCTCTTATAGTTTTTATTTGTTTTTTATTATTTTATTTTCAAGTAAAAACTTAATACTATTTTAAGAAAAAAATAATATTTATTTATTATTATTGATTAGGATTTTAATATTATCATTTTATTAATTTGAATTCTTTAAATTTTCAAAAAAGTAATTCATTTAAAGATAATACTTTTATAACAAAGATAAAAAGTAATTTAAGATAGAATTAACTTTTTTTGCAATTTTATTTTAATTTTGAATGTTGTTCTCTTCTTGATTGGTTTTTAGGTTTAATTTTCATTATTAATATTTGATATAAGGAAAGAATAAACAACTAGATAAATCTTAATTGGATAGTTTTATAAAATCAATTAAATTTTCGTTAAATATTGATATAGCATATGTATTAAAGTTATGTTGATGAGTATATCTCCTTGCATAAAAATTTTCATATTTTCTATTATTATCATCAGGAGAAAAAATTGCTTCACTAAAGTCAGTATTTAGAGATTTAACTATAGTATTTATCTTCTCAATTACTTCTATTTGAGGTTTCAATCTAACCCAAAATATATTTTCAGTATTTGAAATACCAACAAAATATTTGTTTTTCATAATTTATTCATATTTTCAAGATTTATAAAATAACTCATTCAAATTATTTTTTTAGTTTTGATATACTTTAGAACGTTTATCGATTAAAAATACAATTATTAATTTATTTCCTTCCAATCTGTATAATGCCCGATATTGACCTATTCTTATTCTAAATGTTTTTTCTTTAACATTTACTAGTCTTTTTGAATCATGTGGGACTGGATTTTCTTTAAGTTCTTCTATTTTAGTAATAATTCTAGAAGCAACCTTTTTATCCAATTTTGACAAGTATTTCAAAACTTGTTTCTCTAAAAATAGTGAGTAAGTCACTTTATAATCCTAATTGGTTCTTGACATCATCTAAAGAAACAAGATTTTCTTTATCAAAACTTCTTTGATATGACTCAAATTCATCACTTGTCATAATTTCATCTTTTTGAACCATATTTTCTTTAATAAAATCAAGTTCTGCTTTAATAGCATCCAATCTTGAAAGTATACTATTATTTTGAGTTTCCATAATAATTATATGTCATGTAAATTTAAATAGTTACCGATTTCAATTAAAAAGTATTTTTTTATCATAATAAGAAAATCAAAAATTGAAAGTAAGAAATACTATATTAAATTTTCTACTTTTCATCCTACTCTCTAAATATTAAATATTTTCAACATCAATTTATATCAATATGTCTACATAGCATAAAAACTGTAGACATAAACTTATTTAAAATCTAATCTTGAATATTTTTTAATTGAGTTTTTATCATGTTTATATGCCTTATCATGACTTACATAATCTACAAAGTGAACAATATTATTCTCATCGAAAAATAAAATTACATATGAATTGTTAACATGAACTCTTTTAAATTTTTTAAAATCATGTCTTAAATTTTTGTAAAAATTTAAATTGGGAATAGATAAAATCTCATCAAATTTATTTAAAAAATTACTCAATTCTTTTCCTTTTAATTTTTTAGTATTTTTCTCAAAAAGAGTACTAATTTTAAACTCTCTCATTTTTAGATTTTTCTCTTAATGAATCTATGTAAGATTTTGAATTCTCAATACTACTAAAAGTATTTGCATCCTCACTATCTAAAATTTTTTTATATTCTTCTCTTACTTCTAAATCATCATAAATTTTTTCTCTTAAAGCATCCCTAACTAATTCCTGTATACTCATATAACCTCTAGAATCAGCATACTCTTTAGTTAAGTTGTAGAAATCTTCTTGAAATTTTAAATTAATTTGAGTAGTCATAATAGATAAGATATCTCTAGATATTTAAACTTTTCTTTTTTGAAGATAAGAATAGTTAAATTATAAAGATGTTATATGTCTACAAATAAAAACGCAATATTTGTAAAAAGTAGACATATTCATAATTAAGAATAAAAATGAAATACCTCATATTTATAACTCCAAGTTTTTAAATTAAAAAATAGTTTGTAATATAGGTAAAATAATAAATTTAATTTATTCGAAGATTTTATAATCAAAAATCTTTTTAAATTGAAAAATCTTAAAAATAATATGAACGACAAATTAAATTTTTTGAATAGAGGTAACAGAAGAGAAGTTTATATCTCTGAAGGTAAAATTTTAAAAAAATTAATTAAAAAGTCTAATTTAAATAATCAAGAATATCAAATATTTAATTCTTTAAAAAATATAATTGATAAAAAATTTAATGAAAATTTTATGAACATTATTGATTTAAATGAGAATTATTTAATTTGCGAATTAATAAAAAATTATGATAATTCTATTTCAAAAAATTTGTCTGAATTTGATTTAAAAAAGTTAGATCTAAATTTTTTTGAAAAAATTAAAGAAATAATTCTATTTCTATTAGATAATGGATTTTATTATTTTGATCTAAATTCAAAAAATATATTAGTACGTGAAATAAAAAAAGGAATTTTTATCCCCGTATTTTGTGACTATAAAACAATAAATAGAAAATATCCATTCCAAATTAATCTTTTATTTGAGAATCAAAAAAAGAAGAAAGTGATTAGAAGATTAAATAGGATATTAGATTTAAATAATTCAAGTTAATTTAGTTCTAAATCTAGAATATAAAAAAATTAAATTAAAATCCCTCCTACTCCTAAAATTCACCACATTTCTAACCTCGGATTTTGACAGGATTTTTTATGTCTACATAGCATAAAAACTGTAGACATAAGGGCATTTAATTTAACCATACCATGATATGCCATATCACGATATGGTAAAAGATAATTTTATAAATCTAGAAATAGTAGTACTACTATGAATAAATTTGTTGGAAGATATGAAGAACTTGAAATATTAAATGAAAAATTTTCTTCAAATAAAAGTGAATTATTTATTTTATATGGTAGAAGAAGGGTGGGTAAAACTACTTTAATTCAAAAATCAATTGAAAAAAGGGATGCTTTTTACTATATTTTTTCTAAATCATCATATAAACAAGAACTTGAGAGTTTTAGAAAAACTATTTCTGAGGACTTAAATACATATTTTCAAGAAACAAATAATTTTTATGATTTATTTGAACAAATAGTAAAACAAAACCCTAACTTGATTATAGTATTAGATGAATTTACATATTTAATTGAAACTAAAAAAGAAATTACTGGAGAATTTCAGAAAATATGGGATGTATTACTTAAAAATACGCAAATTAAACTTATTTTAAGCGGATCTTCAATTTCAATTATGGAACAAAATGTACTATCATATAATTCACCCTTATTTGGAAGAAGAACTGGACAATTAAAATTAAAAGAATTTAAATTTAATGAATTAAAAGAATTTTTTCCAAAAGTAAAAAAAGAAGAATTATTTAAAATTTACTCTACTTATGGTGGAATTCCTCTTTATTTAGAATTATATGATCAAAATAGTTCTTATCTTGACAATATTAAAGCAACATTTTGTAATAAGTCTTCAATATTATATGAAGAAGCTGATTTTTTACTCAGAGAAGAGTTAAGAGAACCTGAAATTTATTTTAAAATACTTGAACAAATTAATTTAGGTGCAACTAAATTAAATGAAATTGCAACTAAAGCTAATGTTCTTCCAAATAATATACATAAATATCTTCATAGATTAGAACTTCTAGAAATTATAAAAAGAGAAGAGCCAATTACAATTGAGAATAAAAAATTGGGATTATACAAAATACAAGACAAATTTTTTAGATTCTGGTTAACATTTATTTATCCTAATCAAAGATATATTGAACTTAAAAAACTTGATTTTATATCTGAAGAATTAAAAAAAATCTCACTTCCCTTCTCAAAAACATTTGAAGAAGAAGCAATACATTTTATTTATTCAAATTTGAAGTTTACTATTGAAAAAATTGGTTCTTGGTGGTACAAACATGAAGAAATAGATATTTTGGGGATATCTCAAAGAGATAAAAATATTTTATTTGGAGAATGTAAATATGAATCAAAAAAAATGGAATTTGATGTATTTGAGAATCTTTTATTAAAAAAAGATAAGGTTTTGTGGAATATAAATAAACGAAGTGAAGAATTTGTTTTAATTTCAAAGGCAGGTTTTACTAAAAAAATAATTGAAGAAGCGAATAAAAGAGATAACTTACATCTATTTACATTAGAAAACTTCTTTTAGTTCAACCATAATATGGTAAGTTCTATAAAAATAGCAGACCTATTTTAGATAAATTTAGAAGATAAAAGGGAAATAAATACTACAGAAATATCTTTTTTAACATTTTATAAATTTATTAAAGAACTCTCAAATATCATAAATAAGTGAGAAAAGATACTATCTCCACTTAAAATACTCTATAAATTATGATATCCTTATTTTCAACCTCAAGTATTAGCTGTATGTCTACAAATAAAAACAACATGTATCTAAAATGTAGAGATATTAACCAGTTAAGACTAAAAAAAGCACTACTAGAAAAATTAATCCTATTGGAATTAAAATAAACTGCCACCAAGTAAGAGATTTGAACACTCCAGCCAAATTACCTTTAGTATTCCCATTATCATAATCAATTTGAGCTTTAGACATTTTTGCTGATATAAAAAAAACCAACCCTACCATAATCATACCATATAAGATAAATATTACACTATAATATGGACCATAGCCTAATTTATATCTTGTTAGATAATAAATTAAAAAAAATAAATAACAAGTAACTATAGCTTTTTTTCCTTTGAAGATATCTGAAAATTTCAAATTTGAATTTCTCTGTAATATTGATTCTCTTTGGGATTTTTCATCATACTCTTTATTTACAAAAAGTTGTTTTATAGTTAAGAAAACTGCTAGTACCAATCTAGCTAAATAATAAATTGCAACTGGTCCTAAAACGATAATATCTGCTAATGTAATCTCAATATTAGTGACTTGAACAAGGCTATATATTTCAAGAAGTATATAACAATATGCAAGAAGGTAGAAAATACTTTCTACTTTAATTCCTTTAGATTTCATAATTATATGTGTTATATCTTATTTATAAACATTGAGAATTCTGTATAGAAGAAATGTAATATAATAAATTAAATATTGGATTTTTCCAATATTAATAACTAAAATCTTAAGAACAGAACTCCCAATCTTTATCCCATGAACAAGATAAATCGGAGTTGTTACATGAAGATTCGTCATCATAAGAGTAGCATGATAATTGAGAACAAGAACTCCAATCTTCATCCCAATGACATGCAGAATTTTGAGAGCATGTATTCTCATCTACAATTCCAGAACAAGAAAATACCTGACAATGTCCTTGAGAATACATACATACCTCATTTTCTAAACATGATTGTTCGTTTTCTGAGAGCAATAGACATGATCTTTCTTCTTCATTAGAGACGTAATAACCATAACAGGAACCTTTTTGACAATCATCTCCAACACATATTTCATAATCAATGTTATTTCTATCTAATGTGTGATCAATATCTATAACTTTTGTTTCAAATTGATTTAGTGACATCTCCCCTAAATCAAATGTTTGTTCAATTGTTTGATCTTCATCTGAGAAATAATCATCTTCTGTATAAATATGCATCTTAACAGGAGCAGTTCTTGTTTCAAGTGGTTGGATAGCTACTGTTAAATAATCAACTTGGCATGAATCAGCTGATAGAGCATAATTCACAGGCAAATCAAATTCTGAATCTGCAACTTGAGTTGAGAAAAGCTGTGCTTCCATCGATCCTATAGGTACAATGGAGTTTTTCTCTAATAGTTCTGAATATACTTCTGAGAAAATATCCATAGAAAGAAGATATCCTGTTTCAGTATCTAGACATAATGAAAGAGTAACTTTATCTGCTACTCCCAATTCTTCAAAAATGTCATTTTTCTCAGCATTGTTTGAAACAATAATAAATTCATCACATTGCCTTTGAATAATTTCTTTAGTTCCATTATAGATAATAGTTTCATTAGTAAATTCTGAGATATTTGATCCCATTTCTGTATACTGACTTAAATCAAAGAATTCTAATTCTTCACTTTGCTCATCTACAACACAAGTTATTTCTTCTTCTGAGTCGCCTAATAGAGAAGATGAATCTTTTGAACAAGTAATTACTTTATCTCCTATAGTATAACTTGAGGCATCAAAAGAAAAAAGACCACCATTTAATTCGATTACATTTTTATCTTTATCTCCTTTTTTATAAACTCCTATATTAAGGGAATCAATACCTAGAAAAGCCATGCTCTCCATTGCTTCGAATTCCATTGTATAGACAACTTTAATCTCTTCTACATTATTACTTAGTTCATAGTAATCTAGAATTCTTTCTTCTGGTGTTTTTTCTACAGTACAACCTGTAAAAACAACCAGCATAATACTTATGATTAAAAAAAAACTTTTATTCATAGCCAAATTTCCTCCAAGTAGTATTTAAATATTTGTTTTATAAACTCAAGGTAAATTGTGAAAAAACACAATATCATAATCACAATAATTTAAAGATACTATGAATTATAATTTAGAAGTTGTAAGCATAAAATATTTTATATCCGTAACAATGATATATACATAAGTTACTTAATTTAACCATATCCCTAGTATAGTAAAAAGAAAATAAAGTTTTAAAAAAATTATTCATAAGAGAAAGAGAAAGCGTCCCCCGAGATTATTTTTTCATATACAACTGAGGATATCATTTCATAAGTTTTTTTTCTAGGCAAACAAACATTTAGATCGCCTAAGAAATTATGGATATCAACTCCCAATCTAGAATTCCATATACTTTGATTAATTAACATTGAATTTAGTGTGAAATAAAGTGCTTCATCAGATAATAAAGATTTTTGTGAGACATCTGCTTGTTGCTCATAATGAGGTTTATTTGATTCAACATAGAGTCTAAATGATGTTGAAAAATCATTATTTGCAGAGATATCAATATTTGAAACAACTTTAAATGGTCTTAGAGTATGTACTTCTCTACCATTACACATAAGAGTTTTATCATCTCTTTTAATAATAGATTCTAAATTAAGGTGTGAAATAGTCTCTAAACTATGTGTTACATTTTGTGCAAACGAAGGGTGATTGATAGTTCTAGTTGCAATTGAAGTAATCTTTGGATGGTTTCTCATAGGATTTGCAGAAATAATTTTTTTAAGTTTATTTAGTTGTATATCATTCATAGAAAAAAGTAACAAATTTGTTTTATAAAAAGGAGAAAGATGTGAATATTAAATAATTAGATATCCTAAAATTATTAATATACTAATAAAAATTCCACCTAAAGGAAATAAAGATGAAGTGGTCGAGGAACTAATAACTGTGACTTCACAACTCTGATTTAATGGATTATCAAAACAAGTACTTGTAACTGTTCCACTTAGATAATTATTATTTTCAAATGTATTTGGAGTTGCTAATGACCAATTAGATGAGATAATTGATGAATAATTTCCAAGATATGAATTTCTAAAAATATTGTTTTCACTTTTTCCAATTAACTCAGAACCCTCAATAATAATTGAATTATTTTCATTTGATAATATGATATTATCAAATATATTGTCTGAAGACCTATAAATATTTAAAGAATTCTGAGGAACGTCTATTGTAATTTGAGAAAAGTTATTAAATGATGTCTGTCCTAATAACAATCCATTTTGGGTATTGTTTATAGTTATGTTATTAAATACAGAACCTCCTGCAAAAGCAAGCATTAATGAATATTGCGAATCATCCTCAAAAATAGTAATATTCTCTGAAATAATTCTTGGAGTACTCTCAATACATATTGTAGATTTAATACCAAATCTACAATCAATATTACTTGAAGAATTTTCAATGTATATATTTGAGAGAATACTTCTAGAATTTACTTCCCAACCTAGTAAATTAATACCATCACTTATATTTAATAGTGAAATATTATTTAAAGTTAAATTTGAAAAATATTCTAAGTTAAAAACATAATATGAAGTGAAATTAGAAAAAGTTAAATTTTCAAAATAAAGATTATCATTGTATACGTTAAATAAGCTAAAATCAATTCCTAAAGAAAAACTATTTACATTACAGTTTACAAAGCTTACATTGTTATTATTTGTTCCAGAATATAAAAAAGTACCTGATCCATCACCTGATATTGTGTTATGCATACAATCAATTTTCACATTAGATTCAACTACATTAAAACAACTTCCAGAATGGGAAAATGATTCATTGATTCTAACCTCGTCTGTTCCTGCTAAAAGGGTTGAATTAATCGTTTGACAAGAAGAAATATTTACATAATCGGCATAAGATGTAATCACTATTATTTGTACTAATATATAAAAGAATATGATTAATTTTTTCATTAAATAAGAATATAAATTTTTTCTTTATAAATATTGTTTATTTTTATTTAAAACTACTACATAACAAATCCATAATTTATAGCTCAAAACGCCTGACTCAAAGCTCTAGTGAGAAATCTCTTTGTGATTTCTATTAAGACCCAAACGAGAAAAAAGACAAGAGAAAAACGCTAGACCCAAAGCTCAAAACTCTAGTGAGAAATCTCGAAGAGATTTCTATTAAGACCTATCCGGGATACCAGACACTCGCAGGCTCGTTCTTGTACATTATTGCTTCGCAAGAATGTTTGAACCCTTCGTGTTCCAATCCCTAGTCTCCAAGGATTTTATCGCTAGTGAGAAATCTCGAAGAGATTTCTATTAAGACCTATCCGGGATTTGAACCCGGCTCTGCGGGGCCGAAACCCGCTACTCTATCCAGACTAAGCTAATAGGCCAATAAGGAAAATTAAGTTGAATTTATTTATAAATCTTCAGTTTAGACCAAGTAAATGAAAATAAATCTTGAGTGAATACTTAGCTACAGATAAGATATAAGAATGAATTAATGCAGTATATAGTATAATTAAAATTAAAATCACTTTTTTATATCTTGAGTAATATATATCAAATTCAAATATAAAAATTTTAAAAGTACTTATTTTAAAAGGTAAATTTTTAATATCTGCAAGAATTTCCCTAGATAATGTTCTATAAAAGTTTCCAGAAGGCTTTGCGAAATGATATTTCTGATTAGATTTGAATATATTCTCATCAAGAGCAGTCCAATATAATATTGAGAATATAAGTATAAAAAGAGGAATGTATAATAAAAATAATTGGAAAATAAAAACACTTGAAATTAAAAGAAGTATAAATATCCAAAAATTTTTGTGAAATGACTTAGGTTGATTATAATACTCAACAACCTCTTTAATTTGTTTTTTTGTATATCCATTTTTTAGGGCATAGTACTCAATATACTCATTTTTAAAATTCTGATTTCTGCATTCTAAATAAAATATTTTTAGAGTTTTAATGCTTTTAATAGACTAAAATGACTAAAATTCTTTTTAATAATTTGTTATAAAAAAAAGTAATCATTGAAATAATAACTTATTATTTAAAATTGAAATTAAATTGTAATATGAAGTAAATTCAATGCTAGTATTCTCAAAGTTAGTTACAGAATCTAAACTTAAATTTAAGATATATACTTTTTTTGGAGTATATTCTTTGATAAACTCTTTAGTAGAAGTTGTCAAAGAATCATTTTTTAATTTTGATTTACATTCTATTCCAATTATTTCTCCATTTTTTTCTATAACAAAATCCATTTCATATCTATTTTTATAATTCCAAAATTTTACTTCATAATCATTTCTAATTAGTTGATTTAGGACAAAATTCTCTAATATTTCTCCTTTATCTAATCTTTTTTCATAGTCACTAAAATTTTTCATTAATGAGTTTTTAAATCCTAAATCTTGAAAGTAAATTTTTGATGACTTTATTTGTTCTTTTATTTTATTTTTTAAATATGGTTTTACTTCATAAATAATAAAGGTATTATTTAATACTTCAATCATCTCTGAAATTGAATTTCTATTTATTTCCAATTCTTGAGAAATAGAACTTTTGTTAACTAATTTACCATCAATTAATGCAATATGTGTTAGAAATTTTTCAAATTCAAAAATATTTTTATATTCTAATATTTCTTTTACTTCTTTTAGTAAATAAGTATTTGTTAAATCTTTGAGTATTTTTTCTTTATCATTTAACTCAGAAATAATTATTTTTGGATATGAACCATATTTTAGATATTCTTCAAATTCTAAATTAAGTTGATTGAAATCATTAATTTCTCTTTTTTTATCAAATAAAAAGAATTTGTTTTTAGCTTTGTATTTCACAAATTCTTCAAATGTTATTGGAAATATGTTAAATATCCTTATTCTTCCAACTAGATAGGAAAGAGAATTAATTGAAATATCTGGAATTGAGGAACCTGAGATAAAAAATTTTTTTTTTGTAGTATCAAATAAAAATTTTAATATTCTTCCGCTTTCCTTAGAATACTGAATTTCATCAATAAAAATAATATCATTTTGATCTACATATTGTTCTTTAAACAACTTTTCATTATTTTCAAATAATGATAATACTTCAATATCATCAAATGTCAAAAATACTTTTTTTTTGTCTTCAATAGAATTATATAAATTTTCTAATATAGTTGTTTTACCTACTCTTCTTGTACCCAATAAGACAGTTATTTCTTCTTTGCTTAATTCATTTTCAACTAATTTGAAATATTTTCTATCAATCATAATTACTATATGTTATTATAATTTATATAATTATGCAAAATAGACAAGATATTGCATAATATTTGGTGCAAAATAGACAAGATATTGCATAGATAATAGAAAAAATATAATAAAAATTAGAAAAAAGATTATTTCAACTCTTTTACTTTACCATCATTTACAATAAATAATGTTTCTCCTTCTTCGTAATGGAGTTCTTCTCCTACTTCAATAATACCTTCTTTTGCTCTGAGGCTTCCTTGAGTCGGTATGATATATTTAGGTTTTGTCATAACTAAGAGGTCTTTAATATCTGCTTTTGTTGCATGACCTGATACGTGCATTCCTGTAAATGCCTTACATTTAATTTCTGTAATTTTTGACATTAACTCTTTTCTATATTGACTTAGAACTGGATGTGGTATTTCTGAACTTGAGAAAACAATTTTATCTTTGTTATCTAATGTAAGAGGTGTGTTACCATTTACAATATCATAGAGTAACTTTCCTGGTTCTCCTTGAGATCCATCACAAATTACAACATAGTGTTTTTTATTAGCATGAACTTTACCTAAAAGTTCTTCTACTTTTTTAGCATCATCTTCAAAGACAATATTTGTTGTATCAAATTCTACAACTCCTGCATTTTTAGCTGCATTGAGATAATTTTTAAATGAACCTAATACGAGAACTTCTCTTTTTGATTCAAGAGATAAATCAATAATTGATTTTAATCTTGTCATGTGATTTTCACTCAACGTAATTACAATCCCGTGAGTATCTACAATGTCTGTTTCAATAAAAGTATCTCTGATCATCTCTTTTACTAAAATTTCTGACATTGTTTTATGGATATCATTTGATTTCATTGAATCAATTGTTGCAAGTGTTACTCCTTGTTTTCCTAGTTCTTGTAATTTTCTAAAATTTGGTTTCATTCCAATTGCTGGTCTGTTATCAAATTTAAATGAACCAGAATGCAGAATAATTCCGTCTTCTTTTGTATGAATTGCAACCATTGATGCTTGAGGTACTGAATATGTAGTATTTACTAACTCAACTGCTAAACCATCTGTGTCTAATAATTTAAATGGATTGTTTTGTTTTAAATACATAATTTTGTTATCTAATTTAGATACATCTTGTGTTTGTTTTAATAATTCAATTGTATATTTAGTCCCATAAATTGGTGCATCAAATTCTTGAGCTAGTTTTTCAACAGCTCCACAGTGATTTGGATCAGCACTTGTTAAAACAATTGCCTTTACCTTATCTTTTACTTCTTTGAGTGAATCAATAGTTGGATATACGAGAGATTGTTCTCCTTTTTCTCCTAAACTTGCTTCAATTTCATTAATTCCCATATCACAAATAATAATTTCAGAATTAATTTCATATGCTATCATGTTAGCTCCAATTGTGCTAACTCCGCTAATTGCATGTACTTTAATCATTTTCTAAAAAGAACACTTGAATATAATTTATAAACGTTTATATTAACTAGATTGAATTCAATAATTAAATAACTTTACTTATTCATTTGATTATGATGGTTTATTCTGAATTTCTGCTTTTTGTTGAATAACGAAATAATAAAGGGAAGAGTAAAAAAATACACAAAAATAAGTATTGTATTAATTTCAAAAAAATGTGAACTGTAATCTATTACTTTTTTAGGATTTTTTGGATGTAAGTTTAAAAATATATATTCGCCTACATCGTATTTTACTTGAACTTTATAATACTCTCTTCTTGGCTTATTATCTAATTGTTTATGATTACCATGTGATGTTACTTGAGTTATTGTCTTTGTATCTTCCAATTGTATTGGTTGATAATATGTTTGATCTTCAATAGTGTATGAGTAATGTGTTTCGTTAATGATTTTTCCTACGCCAATTGTATTAATATTTGTTCCATAAACCCCAAGAAACAAAAGTATACCAATTATCAATAGAAAATATGTTTGATTTTTACTTAATTTTTGAAATTTTTCAAATCGTGTTTTATCTTCAATATTTCTCATATATTCTTTTTTATACTTATTTATAAGAAGAAACATAATTGTTCCTATGACTACTAATCCTACATAAAAAACTTCCCAAAAAGCATAGAGTTTAGGTTTTAGTATACCAAGAAATAAAACAAACATTACAATTCCTAATAATACTGGTAAATTCTTTGGACTCATAAGCTATTACGTAATCAACACCTTATAACCTTTTCTTTTTTACTTAAATTATTACACCCTAAACTTTATAAAATTCTAAAACCATAGATGTCTATGATCAATAGAATTACGCCTAGATCTGTTAAAGAACAATCACGTTTCTTATTCTAATTAATACTATACACAAAAGACTTATAAGCAAAATTTATTTTGAATTTATTATAAAAACATTACCTAAGGTGATTACACTATGCTAGACATAAAACTATTACGAGAAGACAAAGAAAAAGTTATTAAAAACTTAGAAAAAAGAGAAGGATTTGATACAACAATTGTAGATAAAGTACTTGAAGTAGATATTGAGTGGAGAAAAGAGAAAAAAGAACTCGACACACTTAAAGCTCAAAAAAATAAGGAATCTAAAGCTATTGCTGAAGTTAAAAAAGCAGGTGGAGATATTAAAGCACAAATTGCAAAAGTAAAAGAAGTCTCAGATAATATTGCTCAAAAAGATGAAGAGTTAAAACAGATTCTATCAAAAAGAGATGAACTTTTACTTTTAATTCCAAACATGTTAGATGCTGAGGTTCCAAAAGGTGCAGATGACGAAGCAAATATACCAATTAGGTTCCACCTAGAAAAACCAGAATTTGATTTTGAAGTAAAAAATCATCAAGAATTATGTCTTCAAAATAATTGGTTTGATTTAGATCAAGCAGCAAAAGTATCTGGAGCTCGGTTCTACTATACTAAAGGAGATTTAGTATTACTTGAACTTGGACTCTATAATTTTGTTATGGACAAATTATCTAAAAAGGGATATACTCCAGTAATTACTCCACCAATGCTTAGACGTGAGACATTAGGTAAGTCAGTTCCCCTTGAATCATTTGAAGAAGATATCTACAAAATTCAAGATGAAGATCTATATTTAATTGCAACATCAGAACATACTCTTGCTGCACTCCATGACTCAGACACATTTAATCACAAAGATTTACCTGTTAAATACGCAGGAATGTCACAGTGTTTTAGAAAAGAAGCAGGAGTTACAAAAGATTCAAAAGGAATTTTTAGAGTACATAATTTCAA
>CAKZOW010000009.1 GCA_937138345.1 uncultured archaeon
GTTAAATTGACTAAAGCTGAATGATAATTTAATGACATACCTAACATTCCAGTATAACCATTAATAAAACCAACTAACTTCTGAGCATCATATTTACCAATCTTACCAGCATATAATTTATTAATATCATATAACTGAGAATCCATCATACCTTTAAGTTTTTTCACAGTTTCCTTAGTGGTATTACCCTCTTTTACTAAATCTTTATTACGTTTAGCAAATAAATTCTGTAGTGGAGTAAAAGACATTCCTTTAGTTTCATAATATTCTTTATTAGTAGCAACATCTAATATCATTTCAAGAAACATTTCCTTCTTCTTACGATGTTTAAAAGCTATACCATTATGAGCTTCTAACTTATACATTGAGAATAAATCTACAGATTGGTTATTAGGGTCTAATTTACCTCTAAAGTGAATTGGAATATCTCTAATAATTCTACCATCAGCACTAGCTTTAACACTTTCATAACCTCTATCATCAGGTCTATGTTGCTCTTTTAAATCTTTAATTTTATCATTCATCAAACCTTTAACACTACCACCTTGTAATCTTTCTAAATCACTTTTTGTAATAGATGGTAATTTATAAAACAAAGCATCAGCAGTATAACCAATTCTTTTACGTAAACTATTAATACCAAATGTATTATCACTAGAATTATCACTTATGGTTTTAAAAGTATCTAATAACTTTTTATCCATATCGCTTAAAGTACTAAGATCTGTATGCCATTTTTTATAAATTAAAGAATTTTTACCTCTTCTGTAATACAATTCTTTATATAAACCTTTAGCTTTAGCAGTTAATTCTTTAAGTTTAGCAGTATCTTTGGATATTCCAGCTTTAATTTCTTTAGTTAATTCAGCTACTTCACCATAAGCAGCTTGCATTTCCCTATGTTTATTAATGAAAGAAGCTTTATATTTACCTTTTAAATAAGTGTTACCATTGGCATCTACATCAAGTATGTTTTTAAAAGCACTATTAGGATTATATTTACCACCAGTAGTTTTCTTAAATTCATCAAATAACTCTAATAAACTATCTTCAACAGGAGTTAATTCTTCAATTATATTATCACGAATTTCACTCAATACAGTTTGCACAACTTGTACTATATCACTATTAGTTTCTAATGATGATAAAAACTGTGTTGCAAATGATGTAATATCAAAAGCACGATTATATACTAATTGTTTAGTTGCTGTATTAACATCTTTTTGAATTTGAGTTTTAAATTCTACTAATTTACTATTAACCCAATCTGTCTTTTTTTGTTTATCAACTTTAGATTTCGGAACACCATATATTTCATTATATTCAGTATTAAATCTATCTTTCCATTTAACTTCAACTTTTCTATGAAATTTAATATCATTAAGATTTTCAGCCATATAATTACGAGTTAAAGCTGTAATCTCTCCTGTGATATCATTATGAACGTTTTTAATAGCTTTAATACTATTTTCTATAGTATCAGCCCTTTTAATTTCTCCAGTGGCTACAGCGTCTTTATATAGCTTAGAAATATCATCTATACTACTAAACAGTGTTACATATTTTTTATAATTCTCTAATACTTGAACCATATTGTCACCATCAACAGCTCTTTTACGCAATGCTTTTTGAACAGTAACAATTTCTTTATTAATTAATTTAACGTAGCTTAAAACACCTTTAATTCTATTATTATCAGAATATTTAGCGATAGTTTCAATTATCTTTTTAATTTGATTACTATGAGCTGAACCTGTTTCATTCCTAGCTTCATGTTGTTCTAAAATTCTTAATTGGTAATCTAAATTATCTCTAATTTTATCATAAACTTTACTAACACGATTATCAATTTCAGAGAAATCTTCTATTTTAAAACCATCCGTTTCTGTTTTAGTTGTATTTTCAATAAATAAAGTTTTTTTAAGACCCTCTTCTTGATTTTCAAGTATAGACTTAGTATCACCATCTAAATACTTCAATCTTCTAAAACTATCTAGTTTAGCTCCATTTACACTATCAACAGTATTTGTATATAATGTAGGTAGTTTTTCTAATTTAGATGTTGATTGATCACCAGCTTCATAATTAATTACAATAGGTATAATAGCAGTTTTAACAGCTTTTACACCATGAGTATTATTTAGTAAAATCCTATAAAGAGAAAGTTGTTCGTTATGTTTTTGTCGTTTAGACTTTCCATAACGAGTTGTATCATATTTATTTTGATGGTCATTTTTATAAAATTCTTTAAAGTTGTTACCACGCATTGTTTTCATATCGTAGATTCTAAAGTCTCCTTTTTCATCATACGTAAGTAAATCAACTGTTCCTGCTAATCCTAATTTATCATTATATAATACAATATCATTAGCTAAAACAGTTTCACCATTATCCTCAAATTGCTTCTTTAAAACAGCTAATTCCTTTATATAATTTGATAATTCTCTATTACTAGATACATCATATTCAGATAAAGGTTTTAATTTATTATCAAAATAATCTCTAGTTAATTCATCAACTTTAGTTCCAATAACTTGCGATGATTTTAATATAGGATTAGATTCTACTTCTTTAAAATCATTTAAAAAAGATGTAACTCTATTATACTTTTTACCAGTTTTACTATTAATATAATGTTTTTCATCGTCACTTAATTTTATAAAAGTAGCGTTATTAGTTAATTCTTTAACAATCTCAATTGTAGATTTAGGAGGGATTTCCTCGCTAATAGTTTCATCCATTGTTAAGTTATCCAACTTAGGTTCACCATTTACATCAAGTTCACCTTTAAATTCATCAGCATTAGTTTCCCAATCACCAAATTTCTCTTTAAAAG
>CAKZOW010000010.1 GCA_937138345.1 uncultured archaeon
TCATCAACTCTTTTTATTGATGGAATGTTTGGTTTAGCTAGGCCGCAAGATTTACTGCCAGAATATAAGTTGAAAATTACTTCAAAATTTTTAGATATTAATGTAACTAAGTTTTGGAAAGAAAGACTTAAAGGAGATTTTGATATTTTATTTAAAGATAGATTGATTATTGATATTTTGCCTGAAGCACATAGAAAAGTGTTAACTCTACAAGATAATGCAGATTATGTGCAAATTACTTTCATGGACGAAAAAGAAGATGGCTCTCTAAAACAAGCCGGACATAATTCCAAAGTTCTTAAAGGAGAAATAGTAAATTATATCTGTGGATTTGAAGATATTTCAAGAGAGAATTTAGAGACATTCTCTCATTCAAGTGGGTATTTTTATAGTGAAGAACTATCTAATTCAAAGAGAATAGTATATCTTAAAAAAGATTAATTCTTCATTTATAGTAAGCTTTAAAAACTAATTTTAATTGTCTTTTAATCTAGTAGTAAAAAATGACTTCATTTAAATCTTTTGAATTAGAACAGATAAGGAGATTAAAAGAGTTTGGATATGAAACTGAACTCTATTCAAGCACTCCGAATGATTATAATACTGAATCACCCTATGTCAGAATAATTAAAGAAGGACAAACTATTGATGTTCTCTATCATGCTGATTCAATGATTAACCCTATTTTTTCTGATACTTCTGGAGAGAGATATTCCTCAATTCAACATGCTCTTAATGAAATTATCTCCGAATATGAAGTACCTTCGCAATCAGAAGGAATTGAAAAAAAGAGAAGTCAAAAAAGAACTTTGGATGATACTCTTGTTGCTGATAATGAATCAACAACTGGAGTCTTAGTACAACAAAAAACACATTTTTTAACATTTCCTAAACTTTTTTCTAGAAACAAAAAGAAAAAAGACGAATATATTTTTCAAGCATAATCAATAAAAATATAAACTCTTTTCTCTTTTGTTTTTTATGACTGTATTAATTGCACACCTCTCTTCTGGAAAAGGAACATGGAAACATGTTACTGATTTAATTACTAAAGGATCATGGTCAAAAGTTCTTCTTATTTGTAATGATTTTGCATATAAAAGTTTTGATATTACTCCTGATAAAGCCCTAAAATTATTAATTAATGAAGAAGATATGAATGGTACTTTTTCTAAATTAACACAAGTTCTCAAAAAACAATTAGCTCAAGAATTTGATGTTGCTATTAATCAAAGCTCAGGTTCTGGTGCAGAACATATGGCAGTTATGAGTGCTGTCTTAAAAGCAGGAGTTGGAGTTAGATTTGTATATGTAGAAGATTCAAAAATTAAGGAATTTGAACTCCTTGATGAAGATTATTCTTTAGCTGATACTGAAGAATTTTAATTATTGATCTTTTTTTTCATTGGTTATGTAGAGAAGAATTAAAACTACAAGTATTCCTGAAACTAAAAAACCAACATGATATACTATATTTCCTACATTTACTAGAGGCTTGGCAATAGAAATTGGAATACTCAATGATCCTATAACAAACCCTAGAAGAGCATACAGAGTTTTTCCTTTATCTCTGCTAAAGAGGTAATGTATTATTCTTGAAATAACAATCATCCCACAAAGAGCCCCGACTAAAAAAACAATTATTTCTACACTATTTATAAAAAAATTAGAAAGAAGGGATAGTATATAAGCATACATTCCCATAATTAATAATATGAATGAGCCCGATATTCCTGGAAGGAAAAGTGCAGCTACTGCAAAAAAACCTGAGAGAAATACCACCCATAAAGAAGGATTTAGTTGAGTTATTGGATTAAAATAGAGCAAAGAAATACCTAGCAAAAAACCGCCTAGTCCAAACATGTAATTAAAAAAAGAATGTCTAGGGATACTTTTATAGATAATATTTAGAGATCCTAAAATAAGTCCTGTAAAAAAAAATATTACAAAAGAAGTATATGTTTCATAGAGATGACTCATTATCTGTGAAAGAAGAATTATTGAAGTTCCAACTCCTAAAAATAACATGATTAAAAAGTAACTATCAAGGGTTTTTGCCATTGCATGTAATGAACCAAAATCTTTATTTTTTAGAAATGAAAAAGCTTCTTTAATATTAGTTAAAGAAATCTGAGTTATTGCATGGATAAGTCTTTCATAAATTCCTAAAATAAATGCGAGAGTTCCACCTGAAATTCCCGGTATCACATCTGCAATTCCCATCATAAATCCTTTTAAGTATATTTTTAACATTGTTATTTTTTTCATTTTATTCTCTATTAACTAATGCAATTCCTGCAAATATAAACATAACTATTGCTGTTACCATAAAAATACTTTCTTGGGGGGAAAATATTAGAAAAGCAGCTAATACTATCTTTCCTAGAAAACTTCCTACAAAAGGCATTAAATTGAAAATTGGAGAGAGAATTTCTTCTTCTTTTTGAGATATTTTTGAAAAAAAATATGCAGTAGGTTGAGCTTCAATAAATGCCATTGCAATACTTGCTAATACTAAAAGTAGCAAGATTATTTCTATTTCTTCAATATAGAAACTTGAGAGTGCTGCAATTCCCAGTAATGAAAAACCTAATATAAAAAATGTCCTAAATCCGTTACTTGCTGCTTTTTTTCCTGCATAATTTTCAATTAATACTAATGGCAATTGTGTGAGTCCAATAAATACTCCAATATATTGTGGGCCTAAACTCTGCGAAATCATCACAAGTGGAACATAAATAAAAATTAATGCCCACCAGAAATCAATTCCTATTTGCATCAATGAAGGCAGGTATGTTTTTTTTTGTTTTACATAAAGTAAACTATTTTTTAAGATATTTTTATGAATTATTTTTGAGTGAGTTTTTTCTTTAATAGAATTACCTCTAAAAAATAAGATTAATCCTAAAAGCCCCATCCCCGCAGAAAATAAAAATACTGAAGATAACCCAAAAGTCCCCAATAATGATCCCGCAATAATTGGACCTAAAAACCAACCTAAACTAAGAAGTGATCCTTGAAGTCCATTATATGTTGTAAATGATTTTTTTGTAGAGTTATCTCTAAGAAGTATTGTTAAGCATGTAACTCTCACAGATGTTGAAATACTATAGATCAGAGCAAATATAAAAAATAGGATTATGCTTTCTGAAAACATGAAACCAAGGCATGAAGTTATAAGTGCATAAATTGAATATCTGGTGATTTTTTTTTCATGAAATGTTTCTAAAAGTGGTGTTAATGTAAGTGCTGCTAAAATTGTAATTGCAGTTAATGCAGCATTGATAAAACCAATTGTTGAATCTTGCATTCCAAATGAGTCCATATATAATGACCAAATAGTATCAATTGCTGCAATAGAGAATGCCAATATTGTTCTAATTAAAATAATTTTATTTGGAGTGGTCAAAGAGTATCTTGAATGTCTGTGAGTACCTATCATTTTAGATATTAACTAATTCCAAATTTTCTAAGTTCTCTGCTAGTTTGAAGAGTTTTTTGGGTGCATTTTCTACAAATACTATTTTCGGATTCATTGAAGAAGTATAGAATTTAATGATGTCAACTTCTTGAGGTTTTTTTGAGAAATATTTGCAATCAAAATGAAGTGTTATTTTATTAATTTTTAATTTTGCAGAGTAAAAATATCCGTTTTCTAATTTATCTTTTTCTTCTACTTTTAAGTAGTTTGATTTGAGATAGTTTTCAATAAATTCTTCTACTTTGTCTCTTTCAAATCCCATTTCTGGAGATGAATACTCCGGAACTGTGTGTGCTGCTGACTCGGTAGGATTTTGAGGCTGAGATTGTTGTTTTGATATTTGTACTTCAGGTTGGCTTTTACTTTCTTGTTTCTCTTTTTTTTCTTCTTTTTTTTCAATTGCTGTTACAACTTCTTCTTTTATTTCTTTTTCTTTTTTTTTTGATGTTGAAGTTTTTTTCTCTGTTGGTTCTTCTCCTTTTAGATATTGCAGTATTTGTTTTTTTGTTTCATCAAAATCTCTTAAATACCATACTAGAAATTCTAATGTTTTTGAATCATGTTCTATTTCTAGAGGTAATGCGAAATCTCTTACTTTTGGAATTGAGATTTTTTCTGCAGGAGGTAATGATTGTATATTAATTATTTGAGATTCTTTTATTTTTTTGTAAAGGTTTAAATCATGACTTGAGAGATGTTTTTCTGCAAGTTCTTGAATTGCTTCTTTTTGTAATTTATCATAATAATAGGGAGAAGAAGATAATTTGAGATGAGTTATTTTAACTGAACCTTCTTTTGCTAGCTCTGAGAGAGCAGCTGATGCAATCATTGTTGAGGTTTCAAATTCAGAAGAAACATCTGAAGGAATTACATATTTTTGTTTTCTAACATATCGAAGAAGATTATCTTTAGTTAAGAGCATAGTATACCTGCGTTTATTTTGTTTTTAAATTCTTGCACAAACTAAAGTATACAACACTATTTTTTGAAGAATTATTTCTTGTAGTACACAATGTTTATAAAGAAAAAATGTCATAATTATTATATATAAATTTTAAAAAATGGTACTAAGAAAAATTAAGGAGGCATTTAGTTCTGGAAATGATGATAAATATGAAGTCCTCTATCATAAATATTCACAAGTTAAAGCTCAAAATAGAGAATTACAAAAAAAACATACTCAAGATATGCACTCACATAAATTAGGTGTACAACAAGATGTTGCTAATCATTTAATTAAAGTATATGAAGCAATTGAGCAATCAAAAGCTGCGAGTTTTAAAGTACATGCTACATCAAAAGAACTTCAACAACTTATGATTGATATTAATCAATCTGAAAAAGCAATTAAACTTGCAATGAAAGATTTTGCATTAGAAGAAGTTGAACCAAAAGAGAGATATTACGACCCTGAAATTCATGAAGTTGCAACATATGAAGATGCTAAAGGAATGGCAAAAGGGCTCATCATTAAAACTGTTAAAAAAGGTTTTAGATTTAGAGGAGATATTATCAAAAAACCTAGAGTAATTGTTACTAAATAAAAATGAGATATAAAAAATCTCAAATAAGAGCAGTATTTTTGATATTTTTTGTAATCTCATCATTTTTCTTTGTTTATCCATTTGCAGGAGGAGATGGTTCTATATCTAACCCTTATAATATTTCTACTTGTGCTCATTTGCAAAATATGAGTTCAAACCTTAATGCTAATTATCAATTAATAACTAATATTGATTGTAGTGGTGTTGATTTTAAACCTATTGGTAATTGCAGTGGGTTTTGTTTTATTTTTAATGTTGATGATAACCCATTTAATGGGAATTTTTCAGGTATGAATAATGCTATTTCTAATTTAAATATTACCAATTTATCATCTGCAGATCATGG
This sequence comes from uncultured archaeon, assembly GCA_937138345.1. Classification (GTDB taxonomy): domain Archaea; phylum Nanobdellota; class Nanobdellia; order Woesearchaeales; family UBA583; genus UBA583. The sequence continues at coordinate 5,372 of CAKZOW010000010.1, forward strand.
ATGGGGTTTATTTGGATTTGTAAATTACTCTACTATTGAAGATGTTGTATTGAATAATGTAGTAATTAATGTCCCTAATGGAAATTATGTTGGAGGATTAGTTGGAAATAATTATTATGGGGAAGTTGAATATTCTTTTAGTAATGGAAATGTCTTCGGAGATAGTACAATTGGTGGTCTCATCGGACATAGTAGCAATGGAATCGTAAATAACTCGTTTGCTACTGGAAATGTGAGAGGAGATAGAGATATCGGAGGGTTGATAGGAGATATTTCTGGAGGAAATATATTAAATTCATATAGTAATGGGAATATTTATGGAAATCTTAGAGTTGGTGGATTATTGGGTTCAAGTGCTTATGGTGGAAATATTAAAAACTCGTTTGCTACTGGAAATGTGAATGGAACAACAAATGTAGGTGGGCTTGTTGGATATAACTGGCTAAGTGTTATAGAAAATTCTTTTGCAACTGGAAATGTGAATGGAACAACAAATGTAGGAGGACTTGTAGGAGAGAATGATTATGGTACTATTGAGAATTCATTTGCTAATGGAAATGTGAGTGGAACTACTGATGTTGGTGGGCTTATTGGGAGAATTGAGATTGGAGGAGAAATAAGAAACTCATATAGTACTGGAAATGTGAGTGGAACAAATAGGATTGGAGGAATTGTGGGCCTAACCAATTATGGAGGAGATATAATTAATTCATATAGTTCTGGAAATGTTCATGGAGATAGTAATGTTGGAGGAATACTAGGATTAATGTATTATGGTAGTATAGAGAATTCTTTTGCTATGGGGAATGTGAATGGAACTACAAACGTAGGAGGACTCGTTGGTGAGATTACATTTGTTGGAAATGTTGAAAACTCTTTTGCAACTGGAAATGTGAATGGAACGACAAATGTAGGAGGGTTTGTCGGAGAGAATGATGGTGGAACTATTTCCAACTCTTATTATTATAACTTTTCAGGAAATCCTGATACTGCAATTGGATTAGATAACGATGGACAAAGCGTTTCAGCTGAAACAAGTATTAGTTATTTTTATAGTCAATCTAACCTGCCTCTAAATTCCTGGAATACATCTATTTGGGAATTTTCAGGTACTAGTTTTCCTACAATATCAATTCAAAATTCCGAGTCGACTACATTATCAAACTCTGCACCATCATTATTTCCATTTGGTGGATTTCTTATTAGTTTAACATTGATGTTATTGTTTTTTATGAATTAAACTGTTTTATTTTCTTTACTCTAGTCGCTAAAAGGTAGTTGCTTATTTTTTTAAGTGTGAACCTTACTTTCTTCTTATGAGATTATTATCTAAAGCATATGAAGCACTTAGGGAGAAATCAAAAAATAAACATCCTAAAGTTGCTCTCTTATCATTTTTAGAAGAACTTCAAGGACATGAAGCAAAACTTTGGGGAGTTACTTTAAATAGAATTAAATCTGATGAAGAAGTGGCATTGGAAGATTCTCACCATCTTATTTATCTTCTTCAAAATACTTCCTCAAATTCTTTGAAAAAAGCTCTTAAGATGAAAGAGACTAAAGATCTTTTAGAAGATTTAAAAGATATTAGAGAAGATTTTCTTTATTTGAAAAAACAAATTACTTACAAAAATAATTTGAAAAGTTTAATTTCTGAATTTACTCTTCGTTGTTCAAATCAATCATATATGAGTGAATTTACAAAAATTCTTCTTCTTGAAAAACAACTCTATGAAGTTCTTGAAAAACAAGATGATGAGCTTAGACAACTATTTTCTGAAATTGAAGCTCTAAGAATTAAAAAACACGATGATGATACACTAGAATATTTTATTGATGCTCTTAAAAGAATTAGAACTGCGCTTGCTGGACATTTAGATCATCATGAATTCTGGGAAGAAGAGAGACGTGGTTTTTCAAATATATCAAATATTTTACATGAGATACATAAAAAAGTTGAAAAAATTCCAATGAATGGATAAATTTCAATCTCAATTTCTTTAAACAATAAATTCTTATGGTTAACTACCATGATGAAAAAAATATTACCTTTAGCTGCACTTAGTGCAAGTTCTCATGCAGCAATGATACCCATTGAATTAGAGCAACACCAAGAAAGAGGTATTGTATCTATTTTACTTCAAGAAACTTCTCCTGATATAAACTTAAGTCAACTCTATATAGCAAATAGAGATATTTCATTTAGAAATTTAGATATTTTTAATCCTGATTCTGA
>CAKZOW010000011.1 GCA_937138345.1 uncultured archaeon
ATTTGTCATTTTAATTTCACTATTTTTAAGATTAATTTATAAACTTTTAATACTATATTTTTAATTTAAAGTGTTAGTCCAATCATCATTATTTTTTCCTACCAAATCTATTTCATCTATAAATGCAGATAATCTAGAAGATTCTTCTTTCCCATCTTTCTTAAACACAAAATAATCAGCTTGTTGTAAGAATCTGTAATCACCATTAAATTGATTAATATAAATACTTACAGCTTTTAATATATCATCAAAAGTGTATTCTGGATTTTCAAGCATCCAACGCTTTAATTTATCTTTACAATTTTTTGGTGAACCCATTGAACCAGGTTTTAATCCTTTCCATTTACTGCGATATTCTGCAATACCTTCTTCAACTGCGTCATTAATAAATCGTTGTGATAGTTTCTTTTTAACACTATCTTTTTTAACAGAAACTTTTTTATCTGTAAAAGAATTTTCAATCAATACTTTAGATTTTTCTCTTAGTATATATTTAATTGATTTTATGTCGTTTTCTTCTTTTATTGTTATTTTTATAAATTTTTTACTCTCTAAACTTTGATAATGAGTATATAAATCTTCATAATCTATATCCTCATTTAATTCACTAAAGTGTATCTTTAGTAAACATAAAAATTCATTTATAGACAAATTATTCTTTGCTAAAACTTCAGCATCTAATATAATTTGTTTATTCATAAATTTGTTTTAATTATTATTTATTTATTAATTTTAATCCTTCAACTAAAGCATTTTCTAAAGATTCTTCATAAGAGTGATAATAAGTATGAGTAGTTATATCTCTTAACCAAGGAATTTCTCTACAATCTATTGTTTCATCTTCCCATAAAGTTTGTCTTATATCACCTTCACATTCTGGTATTTCATCTTCATAAGGAATTGAATTAACAATAATATTGTGTTCCTCACGTAACCAAGCTTGTAATAAACTCTGTGTTGGTGCTGAAAACACCTCTTTAAAATTTTCTCCATAAGATTCATTAAAAGCTGTTATTAATCTTTTTGATTCATTTGTTGAATTCCAATCCCAAAAACCATGAGGGGAAATATCCTCCCCAACATTATCATAATTAACTGATAAATATTTATAATCTCCTTGTGGAACTAAATTTGAAATAATCTTTTCAGAGAAAAAATCACAGGTTTCAATATTAAAACCTTTCTCTTTAGCTAATTTAGCAGTTTCAAACGAAATTAGTGTTTCAGACATACTCATATCTATCATCTTTTAATCCTCTATAAATAGTACTTTGACTTATATTTTCATCAATAGCAGCTTGAGTTATAGATTCGTGAATAATATTTGTTTTCATATTTTTAATTTTTCTTGTGAATTTATTAGCTTTAGATAACTTATTTTTAGTTTTTTTGGTATGTTTATAACCCTTTCTTGATTCACTCATTTTCTTTTTAGTTTCTTTAGAATGTTTAATACCACTTCTGTTTTTACTAATAAGTTGTTTAGTTTCAATAGAATGAGTTTTACCTAACATATTAGTATTACCCAAAGCATTTTGTCTCATTAATTCTTTTGTTTCTTCGGAAAATATTTTACCATTTCCTCCTTCTCTTATATTTAACCCTACTTTTTTATCGGTAGCATTATAATATTTAATCCAATAAATTTCTCTACTATTTAGTTCTTTTAAATTACATTTTTCAAGTATTTCAAATATATGTTTATCAAAACCATATTTATATAAAGAATTATATAAATGTCTTTGTCTTTTACAATGTAATTTAGAATAGTGATATTTCCATCTATATAAACAATGATTAGACTGTCCAATATAAATTTTTCCAGAAGGACTTTTAATCTTATATATTCCTATTATTTTTTCCATAATACAACCACTATTTTCATAAGTCAAACGAAATTAATTGTTCTGTCATAATTTTCTATTTTTAAATGTTTTAATATTAATACCAAGCATCACAATCTCCATCTAAACAACTTAAATCATATTTTTTAGTAGGCTTTTTCTTTTTTTTATATAAAACTTTAAGTTCTTTTAATCGTTCTTTTAAAGGATCTTTTTCAGTATTAGCATGATAATCTTCATTAAAACTTTTATCTTCTAAATTACCTTTTTTTATATAATATAAAAATGCTAACACTACTCCAGAGTCACAACCTTCAAGTATATCAGAATCTCTAAATTTTTTATATATTTTTAATAAGTTTTTTTTCATAATTTTCTATTTTTAAATGTTTTAATAATCCCAACCACCACAACCATCATCTTCATATTGTTTACATATTTTATATTTAGTATTTGTAATTTGACCAAATACTAAAGTATCTATTTTTCTAATATAAACTCGTGGTGCATTATCTAATCCTTCAATATTTTTAATATTATTAAATTTTTTACCTTTTCTATCAGTCCATTCAGAAGACATTGTATCTTTTAATACTAATATTTCAGTCCATTCTTCAGTAGTATTATTACTTATATGGTATTTTCTAGATAATTTACATATTATAAGTACTAGTGGTATTATAATGAATATTACTGTTAATATTAACTCTTGTGTTATCATAATTTTTATCTTTTTTTAAATGTTTTAATATATCATTAATATGTAATTCCATATCCAAATCTTCTTCAATTTTCTCTTGTATTTCAAAAGGTTCAGTAATATTATAAGTACTTGTAACTAAATCTATTGCTAATTTAATATGGTTATATTTCATTTATTTTATATTATTAATTATTTTGTTACACTCTTTAAT
>CAKZOW010000012.1 GCA_937138345.1 uncultured archaeon
AAAAAGTTGATGCAACAAAGTAACGGTGGTGGTTTTCCCATTTGTTCCAGTCACTCCAACCAACTTCAACTGCTCCGAAGGGTTTTCGTTAAAATTAGCAGCCATTATACCTAATGCTTCTGCTGAATTTTTAACCTTTATATAAGTAATTCCTTTTTCTATTTGAGCTGGTAATTCTTCGCATACCATTGCCACTCCGCCTGATTGAACTGCTCCATCTATAAATTCGTGACCATCTACTTGTGTTCCTTTTTGTGCGATGTAGCAGAATCCTTCTGTCACTTTTCGTGAATCGAAAGCAATTGCACCCACAGAAGAATTGGTAGAACCAATAACTCCTGTTAGTCTTACTTTGTACAATATGTCTTTTAATAATTTCATCCTAAATTCAGTACTATTACTTTTTTATTTCCTTCCAATTGGGTTTGTGTTTTTACTACTCCTTTTCCATTTACTCTCACTGCAAATCCTTTATTCTCTAATAGAAAAACTGCATCTTTCAATCCCATTCCGATTGTATTTGGCAATTCAGTCATTATTTTTTTATTCAAATCAACTTTATCGCTTTTGGCAGAAGTTGCAATCCATTTTGAATCTCCGTTGTTATTTTTAACTGGAACTTTCAATGCTTTAAAAATTTGAGTTAAATCATCTAAATCCCCTCCTTTAGAAGCAGGCATATTCAGTTTTTCTAACTTATCTTTTGTTCTTGCCATTTCGATATCCGTAGCATAAACTTTCTCAGCAATTTCCTTAAACACTGTTCCAGAAACTATATTCCCGTAGATACTTCTTGTGGGAGCAGCCACTACCACAATACAAGAGTACTTTGGATTATCTGCTGGAAAATATCCGCAAAAAGAAGCCTGATGTTTTACTCTGGAACTAGTTTCAGAATCTGATCTTCCGTAACCAACTTGAGTTGTACCTGTTTTTCCAGCAATTTCGATACCTTCTATCTGACCCCCCCTGCCGGTTCCTTTGGTATAAACATCGGCCATACCTTTTATTACCGGATCAAAGTGTTTTTTGTCTATTGTAGTATATTTTGGCTCATAGTGTTTTTTGAAAGTTTAAAAATATAAATTATGAAAACTATTACGATTACAATTGAAGAATTTAATGATGAAACGTGTATGTTACATACTAAAGAGATTAAACTTACTAATACTACATTTGATTTAGTTAAAGGTATTAATGTATTAGGAAAGTGTATTGAAAGTGCTAACGACGTAATTAGACACGAACCTTAATATTATGTCATTATTAGGAGTTACAGTAGCAATCCTTGCATATATTGTAGGGATTGTGATTGGTTGGAGTATTTGTGATGAAACCAATGGTAGTAAGGGTTGAGAGTGTGTTTATTAGATGATGATTGCGTGCAATAAGTCTCATCCTCACACATACACCCAAAATCAACCCTATCAAAACACCCTTAATTTCATCATCACAAAATATATAGCTTAATTAACTTAAACAAATAAACTTATGTTATTAAAAGAACAAATTAGTAAAGACTTCTTCAATAAAACATTTAATGAATGTACTGAAGAAGAAAAAGAAAACGTTAATGCTCAATTAGATTTATTACATTAACAACATAACTCTCATCCAATTGCAGGTAAGAAAGCTAAAGCAAGTGATTAATCATTACGTGTTATTAACTCTGTATCAAAGATTAACGAGTCAAGGTGCAACCTTGTGAGAGTTTTAATAATATGATAGGTAAAAATAAATAAAAAAACAGTCACTTGGTTTTGCATACTTATGTTCCAAGCTATCATATTTTACATTACAAAATATATAGCTTAATTAGGTAGTTGACTATACTGCCGTAGAACTTTAATTACATATGTATTCGTATGTAGCCTAATTACTTTATAACATTACAACAGTCAAAGCTAAACTGTACACAATTAGCATTTAACAATTATAAACGACAAATAAGTCACAAAAGCTGAAGAGCATTATACTTAAACAAAATGGAAGTAACAAGATTTGAAAAAGACGGACAAAAGATTTGGGAAAAAAATGGTTTATTTTCTGGATGCATTAAAGCAACTCAAGAAACATTTAACCCTGAAACAGGATTTGTAAATGTAGCAACACATATGAATTGGGTTAAAGCTAATTCTGAAGAAGTTGTTGAAAGAATGATTGGTAGTGTATCAAAAATGATTGAAACTGGTAAATTAGTGCCTTATAGAGTATTCTCTTTAACACCTATTTATGCAGGTCAAGAAGAAGATATTAATCCTCAAACTAATGCACCATTAGGTAGATATTCTCAATCAAGATTGGGTACACCTGATAAAGCATTAGAAATGGATAGAACATTCATTGAAATTGAAGTACCAGCTACACAAGTTAAAGTTGAAGCTGAAGCATAGTAGTATATGAAGAGAGGGTCGTAAAAAACCCTCTTTTTTAATTAAATCCAGTAAATAATAATAGTCTAAAACAAAACATATGTCATTAAAAAGTAAAAAACAAATAGAAGTAACAGCTAAAATGTTAGAGTTTATTTTAACACAAGTTGAAAAAGAACATAATGTTTTAGTAAGTGATGTTAAAGATATTCATCTTAATAATGATAATATGTATTTAGAATTATATAGTGGTGAAATAGAAGTAATATCATTATTTTAACAATATAGTCAGACAAAAGACTTAAAAAGAGGGGAAAGCAGACATCCTGTAAACAAATAGAAGCTAGAGCTACATGAAATCACCGGGTAAAACTGCTGACACCTAATAGAAAGGTGCTGATGTAGAAGGAATAACAAACAGTAAACAATTAATATAAAGTATTTGTACGAGTAGAAACTGACCTAAATTACGTAAAATGGTAAATAACAACATGGTTTCTTTTATTAGGTAATGGAAAACCCTTTACTATCAAATACTTTATATTTTTTAAATGTGAATTATATAACTGTTTAAAGCAGTATAAATAAAAGAATGTAATCCAAATAATTCACATAAACAATCCTATACACGTAGAGAATATTGTATAGGATTACTAAATAACTTAAATAAATAAACTATGGTAATATTAATGCAACAAACAGTAGATTTATTAGTATCAAAAAATATTGATATTAATAATATAAATGTTATTGATACAAAAAATGTAAATAATCAAAAATATTACATATTAAAAGAATAATTAACTAACTTAAAACTAAAAAATAAATGTCACAGTTAAAACAAGAACCGGAAGAATATAATTCAAATACAGATGCTTATGAACCAGATCCTATGATAGATTTAATTCAAGAAGCATACAGTTAATAATTTAAAAAACTAAGACAAATGGGCACGTTAAAAGAAAAAGAAGGTAGATATTACAAAAAATGTAAGGTAGTAATGTTACCTGTAAAACAGAGTAATATAGGATATAGAAAAGATTATGATTTAAGCACATTACAAATTAGAAATAAACCTTTAATAACAACTAATAAAAATACTTATCAAGCAGTAGAACTTTATATAACATCAGATGATGAAATTAAAGAAGGTGATTGGTGTATTAATAATACTCTAAAAATAGTTGAGCTAATAAATTATATAGATGAATATGATATACAATTATATTCTAAAATAATTGCTACAACAGATAAATCTTTAACACAAATAGTAGAAACTAGACTATTAAAAGAAACTGTAATACACCTACCACAACCATCACAATCATTTATTAAAAAATATTGTGAACTTGATGGTATAAATAAAGTATTAGTTGAGTATGATGAACCTAAAAATTGGAATATTAACACAAAAGGTACAGTAGGACATTCTTTTTATGTTCCTAAAACAGATTCTCATAATACTATTACAATTAAATCTGTGAAAGATAATTGGACTAGAGAAGAGGTTATAGACTTGTTAAAACAATATCAAGAAGATTTTTGTAATTTTGAATCTATTAAACCAGGTTTAGAAAAATTAAAAAATACAATTAATTTACCTGAATATTGGAGAGACTGGATTAATAAAAACTTATAATATGAAAACTATTATAATACACACAGTTAATAAAAAAGCTGTAAAAATATTAAATAGACATACACATACTTACTTGGTTCAATTTATTAAATCAGGTAAGTTTGCTTCAGTAAGTAAACAATTTGTTAAATCATTTAAAAAAGAATATAAACCTAAAACATTAACTCAATTAAAATTAAAATTATGACAACATCAACAATTATACTAATAACTTGGTTTTTAGCAGGATTATTAACAAACGTATTAATAATATATAATAACAAAAAAGATATAATAATAAATGATTTAAAAGCTATAATATTTGTATTATTATTAGGGTATATATTATTATTTTTTACACTAATAATATTATCATTAGATTATATAAAATTACCTAAAATTAAATTACCTAAAGGTGATACAGTAATATGGAAATATCCTAAAAAGAAATAATTATGAAAAA
>CAKZOW010000013.1 GCA_937138345.1 uncultured archaeon
TCTAACATTGTTGTCATATCTTCAATTGCTTCTATAGCTTCAGATACTTTATTATGATCTTCTTTATAATTTTTCATCTATAGTTATTTTATTATTAATCTTAAACTTATTCCATTCAATTTCACTTAACATATCAGGAAATCTCTCACCACCATTACAAGATTTATCATCATATACTTTTTTATGAGGAGGACAACCACAATGTTTACAACCTTTATTATCTACACAATCTTCACATAAAGATAATCTATATAATATTTGTTCTTGTTTATGTTTAGGATAAGCCCCTAATTTATCAAGGTACATATTATAATGACCTCTAATAAAACTTTTAACATTACTAAGCGTTATCTTTTTCATTTAACTCAGCTTGTTTATTAATTAATATCATTTTCTCCATAGCACCTAATGTAAGAGAAGATACTTTAGCAACTTCCTTTACAATATTATCTTCAGTAAGTATAACACCTTGTATGTTTAGTAAACCAGATATATATTCTAATTCATCTAACTTAGCGTAGAATTCTTTCTTATGAAACTTAGCATCTTTTAATGCTTTTCTACGTTCTATTCTTTTACCCTGTCTATTTAATCCCATTATTTATATTTAAAAAAAGCTACTTCTATTATACCTATACCTATTACTAACATATTAAAATCACCATATTCATCTTCTCCAGGTACTATATAAATACCTATAGTAAATGAATCTAATTCCCCTAATGATACTTCAACTTTAATATTACTATTATTCATTACTTGCTAATTTTAAAAGTTCATCATAATCTTCTCTCTTCATTACTACTATATCAGTCTCAAAATGTACAATAGAACTATTTTCTACTGGATAATCTTGTGTATACTTAACTAAGTGATTTAAATCATCTAAAGCATCTATAATAGAGAATGATTTATTAATCTGTAAATCTACTTTATCTAATACACCATTCTTAGTCATCATTCTCTTATGACTTTTATTATGTAACTTATGTACTCTATTTTCTAATATCTCCTTGATTCCATTCATCATTATAATATTGTTTATTTTTAGGTGGTCTACCTGTTAATTCGCTAATTATTTTTTCACCATTACAAGTATCACAAATTTTATAAGTACTACTACTTAGTGTATTAATAAGTTTTCCTGTTCCATTACAAACAGGGCATTTTTGAAATCCCATAATTTATTATTTAATTGATCTTCTTTTAACATCCTCACTTACTTGTTTATAATTAGCATCTAAATAAATATTAGAAGTTAATGAATCATTTGATCTATATCCCCTAATATAAATAGTGATAATATATCTGTAAGTATCAGTAGGATCTTCAACATAACCAATAAATACATCATCTATTCTATTTTGTCTATATCTATCTAAATACTTCTTAGATTCTAATATATATTTTTTATAATCTTTACTAATATCTTCTTTAATATTATTATATGTTTCTCCTATGTTTATTTTAGTCATATACTTTAATTTTTAATTCTATGCAAAGGTAGTGAATTTATTTTACATATGCAAGTAAAATCGTATTTATTTTTAAATTATTTTAATATTTTTAATAGAGCACCTAAAATAGTAAGGGTATTTAATCATCATATTTACCAGATAATATTCTTTTAATATGTCTATGTTGTTTAGAATTAATTTTACTCATATCAATAATTATAAGTTCGTTAGCAGGTGTTTTAGAAGCATCTAAAGAATAATGCATAGTCTCAATAGGTAAACCTTCTTTTTCCATATATTTCTTTACTTGCTTATTTCTAGCAATATTTAACTTAACTTTTTTATCCCAATTACTTTCTTTGATATCTATAATCATAATCTATATTTTATCTAAATAACCATTTTAAATTACCTTCAGCAGCTTTCTGTAAAGATTTATATAAATCAATAACTTCTTCATAAGTAAGTAAATCATCTATAGTAACATCTTCAACAACTCCTTGCTCAACTTCTTGTGGATAAGTTCTTTCAATACGAACTAAACTTGCTACACTTTGGTGATATATTTTACTACCACCATTTTCTCCAGATAATACTCCTTTAATACTTTTTCTCATAATCTATATTTTATTATTAGGTGCTAAAGAGTTTCCCCTCCTCTTTTATAATACTCCTTCCCCTTCAGAAACGTCATAGCCCCAAAAGT
>CAKZOW010000014.1 GCA_937138345.1 uncultured archaeon
ATTTGCCTTAAATGGCTTGGTTTTGGGTTTATTATCACTATTGGATATGTCCAAAATCATAAGTGCACGTTTTAATAAAACCGTCGCTGCCTATACCATATTCAAAGTTTGCCTCCTCAGCGGATTCGGCATTTATCTCGGCAGGTTTCTACGTTTTAATTCATGGGATGTATTGACAAAACCTAAATCTGTATTCTTCGAAACCCTTTACACGCTTAGAGAACCAAAGGCATGGTTGATAACTTTTGCTTTTGGAGGCTTTCTTTGGATTTTGTTTTTGGTATTGCAATCTGTTATGCAAGTTAAAAGCACAAAATAAATAGACCTTTCATTTCTCTCCTTACTCATAAATAAAATACAATGAAACTAACGTTCAACAAAAACTACTTCATAGCCTTCCTCCTACTCTTTGTAGCAGAAGTAGCCATTGCCTTCTACCTTAAATCGGGATTCATACGACATACCGTGGGTGACTTTTTGGTGGTCATACTCATTTATTGCTTTTTGAAAAGTTTTTTGAATGCAAATTCGATTATTGTGGCGATTGTAACTTTATTCATTGCGTACATCATAGAACTTTTACAACTCACAGATTTTCTTCTGTACTTAGGAATCAAACACCATAAATGGGCCAATCTAATTTTCGGAAATTCTTTTAGCATACAAGATCTTGTTGCTTATACACTAGGTATAGTAGTCACCCTGTATGTAGAAAGGACCAGAATGTTAAGAATATTTTCCAATTCATCCCCTAAAAATGGAGATTGAAAACCTTCTTAGCTGATTTACATAATTTTGGGCAATTGAATTCAAAACTAACTATTGGATGTACATCCGGAACACCTTGCTTTTTGCCTTCTACCAAATAAACAACATTTAGGGTCTGTACATTTATAGATGCAAACTCAAGGTCAAAAGAAAATGATTCATCGATTAAATGAGGTTGTGTGACAGCTGCCAAATCAAGATCCTTATGAGCAATTCTATGACTGTAAAGTCCATGCTCATTTGCGGTTGATGTAAAATTGGCATTTTGCACATCAGATTCATATTCCAACATTAGCCAACCGGCCATTCCGTTAGAGCCAGAAGGAGTTACAGGCAAAATAAATCGAAAACCACTTAAAGAGGTAACACCCAAGGGTATTGAAAATTTATCGTAGACAGATTCATCCCCGTAGTGAAAATCCACCATGTGGGATACCCAGCACTTGGTCTTACAATTGCATTCGCAATCACTTTCTTTACAAAATGATTCTAACTTTTTTTTACTTTTTTTCATGGTATTGTTTTTAAAAATTGAACATCGTAGGTATTCGGGGTCATAGTACTGTCTTTTCAATATACTTTTATTAATTATTTTACCACTTGCAGCATCATTTGGATCACCTAGAGGTGTTTGGGAAGTAGTTATAATTTTATACAATATTATCATTCCTGTAGGAGTATTTTATTTTGGTTCAACAATATTAAATTCAAAACCTTCCGGTGCTACAGCAATTAAAACACCAAAATTAAAAAACATTAAACAGCTTCAAAAATATGAGTTAAAAGTTGGAGGTAAATCTGTCTATATCTCTGCAAAAATTCCTGCACTAGTAATCTTTGGTGTATTTCTTTTTATTGGACTCTTACCATTACTTATCCATTTTGGTGGTACAATCCCAAGTGATGCCTGCTCTAGTTCACTAGATAACACAATAAATAATTTATTTTCTCCAATTGGTACCGAGCCATTTAATAATTTTCAAGAATTTAAATATATCTCAGAAGATACTTCAGGATATTGTTTTGGACCTTATGGTACCTATCCTTCATTAATTAGTCTTTTCATACCACTCTCACTAGCATTCTCAATTGGATATTATTTAAGATTTAGATATAAAAATCTCATTAATTTACGTGATAAAACAAAAAAATTAGAAAAAGAATTCCCCACAGCAACATTCCAATTAGGAAACAGAGTAAATGAAGGAATCTCAACAGAGCTAGCTTTTGGAGTTGTTGCTGAATCAATGAAAGGAACAGAAACAGGTGAATTTTTCTCTAAAATCGATAGTAATATTAAATTTAATGGAATGTCTGTTGAAAAAGCAATATTTGATCCTGAAAAAGGAGCAATTGTACAATACCCTTCAGAGTTAATAACATCATCAATGAAAATTGTCGTACATGCTGTTGAGAAAGGACCTGAAATTACAGCTAAGACACTAATTGATCTATCTCGTTACTTAAGTGAGATACATTCAGGGCAAGAAAGAATGAAAGATCTCTTAGCTGAGAGTCTTGGGTCAATGAAAGGTCAAGCAACATTTTTAGCACCTCTTATTTCAGGAATTGTGATTTCAATTGTTTCCCTAATTACTATGATTATGGGTTCTCTCTCAAATAGAATTGCAGACACAACATCTTCTGTAGATACATCATCTGTTTCTTCTTTCATCGGAGATGGAATTCCAACATATTTATTTCAGTCAGTAGTAGGTATCTACATTGCTCTTCTCATTATTATTTTAATCTACATGACATCCCAACTAGAACAAGGAAATGATCCAATTTATATGAAATATCAAATCGGTGAAAAATTAATATCAGGTATGACAAAATACTCCATAATTATTACACTAGGAATCATTCTCTTCACATTCATTGGTTCTAATGTACTTGGTTCAATTTAAGAAACAGTTAGAAAAAGTTTATAAATCAAAATGCTTTCTTTTTTATTGTAGAGGGGACTTAGCTCAGTTGGTAGAGCACCAGACTGAAGATCTGGGTGTCCCCGGTTCAAGTCCGGGAGTTCCCACTCTTTTTTAATTCTAAATAAACAATAAAATACATAATTAATGATACAATTATCTTCCAATAACAAGTTTTCACCAAAAAGTAAATAAACAAAACAACTTCAATTATACTATGAAAGTTGAAATACAATACTTAGCAAGATTATTCTCAGTAGTTCCTGGAAAAAACCGTACACATCCCATTAATTCTAGGAATGGTTTTGGTATTGAAGAGAGAAAAAAAAATAACACTGTAGCAATAGTATTCAACAATAATTCTATATCTCGTAGAAATTTTAAGCATAAAGAATGTGATTGGCTTGAAAAAGAACTCGGAGACAGAAGAAGACTAATTAGAGATAGTACATCATGTTTTCAGCAGAGCGATATACTCTTTCCAGAATCAATGGAATACCAAAGAGTAAAAGAAATAATCACATTAGAAGAGGTAACATATAGACCTAGAAAAGTTAAAGAGCCAGAAGATATTTTTCTCTACAAAACATTTTTCTATAGTGGTATAGAACATAATGAAGTAGAAGAGAGAATAAAACAAAGACTTGATCAATTATTACTTAGATAGTATAGATAAAGTATATAAAAGAAATAGATGAGTAATTACTATGTTTAATCCAATTTTATTAACCTCATTCATATTATACATCGCTGCACTACTAATAGGATTTAAAATTGGTAAGAAAAATAAAAAAAAACACAATAAACTCTATAAAAGGTTTAAATGGCCACTTTATGCATTAATCTATATCATATTCTTCCTAAGTATCTATCTTCTCTATGAAGCACAAAAACTCCAACCAATGATGTCATTTATTCTAGTACTTAATGTGATGTTTATTATGTATTTTAGTGCATTTACATTCAAAGAAACAAGATGTTGGAAACAACACAGAATGATTCCATATAATTTCCTTTTGATATTAGCAATTTACATTTGCTCAGAAATACTAGCAGATATTAGAATTAACTATTTTGTATTTTTAATTATTGTATATAGCATATTAGAGTTTCAATTTGCGATCTTTTCATACAAACAAAAACTCATTTGGGATTAATTTTTGAGTTATAGGAAACTAAATAAAAAAAGTAAATATACAAATAATATGTCATACGAAATTAAAACAAAAAAATCACAAAAAGACGTTATTGAATTTATTGAAGAAATAGAATTTGATTACAAACAAGACTTCAAAGATTTATTTAATATAATTAAAGAAGTTACCAAGGAAACACCATCAATATTTGGGGAAAATATAATAGGATTTGGTCTTTATTCATACGAATCAAAAGCTAAATGTAGTGGTGAGTGGTTTCATATTGGAATTTCACCTAGAAAAGCTGGAATTAGTCTCTATACTATGTGTTATCAAAATAATAAAGTAAATTCATTAAAAGAAAAATTAGATGGAGTAAAACTTGGAAAGGCATGTATAACAATTAAAAAATATGAAAAAGTAGACAAAGAAGTATTAAAAGAGTTAATCAAAGAAGCTTATAAAGACTCTAAGAAAAGATATGAAAATTAATTATCTTTCTTTTTATTAGGTGAAGCATAGAATTGTGCATAAGGCGTAACTAATAATATTTTTTCAAATGAATTCAAATTATAACTATCCTCTAAAGCAGAAGAATTTACTCCGTAAGTTCCTGCTAAAATCAATGAATATGCACACCACCTACTAGCTTTTGATGGTAGAATAATTGCAGGAATAGAAGTAAAAGGATTCAAAGTATATAATGCAAATCTTTCCAACTTAAATCTCCCACTAATACTCTTTGAACTTAAATAATTTGAAGTTGCATCTAAGCTATTAGATAGTATTGTCTCAATAGATTGTAAATTTCTCATCTTTAGAATAAAATTATTGGCTAATTTGATTTAGCATCAATCTTAGCTTTGATTTTTTTCAATGCAATAATTGCATCTCTTTCTTGTTCTTGAAGAGTTAATTTAACATAAGACTCTTGTTGTTCAAGCTTTGGTAGAATATTAAATTCTAAACCATTAACTCTTCTTTTTGTTTTCTCAATTTCCTTAAGTAATCTAATCATTGCAGTTTCAACTTCAGCTACAACAATAATTTGTTTTACCAAATCCTCATATTTAGAAATTGTTTCATCCATCGTATAAGACGAGTAAATTGTTTTTTGTCTCTCAATTAAATCTCTTTTTGCAAATTCAGATTTAATTTCTGGAACAGTTAAACCCATAATATTTTTTGATTGAAAATCAACTAAATTTCTTCCTTTTGTAGTTTTTGAATAAAGTTTTAATTCAAGATCAAAAGTTAAAATTCTCGTTTTTGTAAGTGACTTCTTAGCTTGTTTAAATGTCTCAATCATCTCTGATCTTAAATCTTTTGCATTTTCAAGAAGTTTAAAAAAATCCATAACAAGACCATCTCTTTTTTTTTTAAGTAAAGAGTGACCTTTTTTTGCCATAGAAATCTTACCTTTAAGCCTTAAAAGTTCTGATCTATTTGGGGAAATTGTCTCTGACATTTTTTATCTAATAATATTTCTCTCTAAGATCTTTACCAACTTTAGTTAGTTCTTCTTTAGGAATCATTCTCATAAGTTCCCAGGCTAAATCTAAAGTTTGTGCAAATGATCTATCTTCATCTAAACCTTGCTGTAAGAATCTCTCCTCAAATGCCTTAGCAAAATTTAATTTTCTAAGATCTCTAGCACTTAAAGCTTCTTCACCTACAATAGCCACAAGTCCTCTCAGGTCTCTCCCTTCAGCATACAGCGCATAACACTGATCAGCTACTTTTGCGTGGTCTTCTCTAGTTTTACCTTCTCCAACTCCTTCTTTCATTAAACGTGAAAGGGATGGAAGAACATCAATACAAGGATAAATATTTTGTCTATATAAATCACGACCTAATTGAACTTGACCTTCAGTAATATATCCTGTTAAATCTGGAATTGGATGTGTTTTATCATCTCCTGGCATTGATAAAATAGGTAATTGTGTAACTGATCCTTTTTTACCTTTAACTAAACCTGCTCGCTCATAAAGCATTGCTAAGTCCGTATACATGTATCCCGGATAACCTCTTCTCCCAGGAATTTCTTCTCTAGCGGCACCAATTTCCCTTAATGATTCACAATAATTTGTCATATCAGTCATAATAACTAATACATGCATTTCTTTTTCAAAAGCAAAATACTCTGCTGCAGTTAAAGCCATTCTTGGAGTAATTAATCTCTCAACTGAAGGATCATCTGCTTTATTCATAAATAAAATTGCATTATCAATTGCACCTGATTCCTCAAAGGATTTTTGGAATTTAAGAGCTTCTTCATTTGTAATTCCCATAGCTGCAAAAACAACAAGGAACTCTGACTTATCTCCCACCACTTTTGCTTGACGAGCAATTTGAAGTGCTAGATCATTGTGAGGTAAACCTGAACCTGAAAAGATAGGTAATTTTTGTCCCCTAACTAGTGAAGTCATCATATCAATTGATGAAATTCCTGTTTGAATACAGTTATCAGGAAAAACTCTTGAATATGGATTAATTGCAGCACCAGTAATATCATGTTTTTTACCTGTAAGCTCAACACCACCATCTAGAGGAGCTCCAATTCCTGAGAGTACTCTTCCTTTAATAGAATCATCTAATTTCAGTGTTACAGGTTCTCCCATAAATTTAACTGAAACATCTTTTCCAATACCTTGTGTTCCCTCAAATAATTGAACTACAACTTGATTTTCACTAGTCTCTAATACCTGACCAAATTTTTTCTCATTGTTAACATTTAACTCAACAACCTCTCCATATCCAACTGGATGTGTTTTTTCTACAAAAATTAAAGGTCCTGCTACTCTGTTAACTGTTTTATACTCTTTTTTTATACTAACCATTTTAATTAATAAAAAATAAATCAACATGCATTAAGCATATTGTTTAATTAAATCCTCCATTTCTTTTGAAATTGCTTTAGTTACTTCCTTAAGTAACTCTGAATGCTCTTTTTCCATTCTTACATCAGCAATTTGATATTTAGTTTTTGAATCAATAATATTTGATACTGGAACTCCTTTTTGAAGAGCTTTTGAAGCTTCTTCTCTAAAGTGAAGTACTAGGTCAATTAAATCATTTGATTTGTTAATTGGACAGTATTTATCAACTTCGTGAAATGCATTTTGTTGTAATAACTCTTCTCTAATTAATCTTGAAACTTCTAAAGTTAGTTGTTGATTTTCAGGTAATGAATCTGATCCAACTAATTGAACAATTTCCATTAACTTATCTTCTTCTTGAAGTAAATCCATTAAAGCTCTAATTTTAGATGCCCAATTTTTATCAACTTCTTCTCTAAAGTAATCTCTTAGTGATTCATGATAAAGTGAATATGACTTTAACCAGTTAATTGACCAATAATGTCTTTTTTCAGCTAATTTTGCATCAAGTGCCCAGAAACATTTAGCAACCCTTAGAGTATTTTGAGTAACAGGCTCTGAAAAATCTCCACCCGCAGGACTCACAGCACCAATTACTGTCACAGACCCTTCATCTCCATTCAAAGTAGTTACACGTCCAGCCCTTTCATAAAAGTTAGCCAATTTAGTAGACAAATACGCAGGATATCCTTCTTCACCAGGCATCTCTTCAAGTCTTGATGAAATTTCTCTCATAGCTTCAGCCCATCTTGAAGTACTATCAGCCATCATTGCAACATTGTATCCTTGATCTCTGTAATATTCTGCAAGTGTCATACCAACATAAACTGATGCTTCTCTTGCAGCAACAGGCATGTTTGAAGTATTAGCAATAAGAATTGTTCTCTCCATCATTGGTTTTCCAGTTTTTGGATCAATTAAATGAGGAAATTCTGATAATACTTCAGTCATTTCATTACCTCTCTCTCCACAACCAACATAAACTACAATATCAGCATCTGACCATTTAGCAATTGATTGTTGTGTAACTGTTTTTCCTGCTCCAAAAGGACCTGGAAGTGCAGCAACACCTCCTTTAGCTACTGGAAAAAATACATCATATACTCTTTGTCCAGTATTAAGAGGAATTGATGGTGCAAGTTTTGTTGTGAATTTTCTTGGAACTCTTACTGGTTGGAATTGTGATAACTTTAATTCAGTACCATCTGATAATTTACCTAGAACATCTTCTACTGTAAAGTCTCCTTTAGAAATTGACTCAACACTACCTTCGCATTTTTGAGGTGCTAACACTTTGTGTTCAATATCGAATTCCTTAACTGTTCCAATAACTTGACCAGAAGTTACTGTGTCTCCTTTTTTCACAGTTGGAGTAAAAGTCCATTTCTTTTCATGTGAAATTCCATTTGCATCAACTCCTCTTTTAATGAAATGGCCCATCTCATCTTCTAAAACTTGAAGTGGTCTTTGAATACCATCATAAATTGAACCTAAAAGACCAGGACCCACCTCAACTGAGAGCGGGAGCTCTGTATTTGTTACAGGTTCCCCTGGTTTAACACCAGTAGTATCTTCATAAACTTGAATAATAAAAGAATCAGTATCAACACGAATTACTTCTCCCATTAATGCTTCATCTCCAACTCTTACAATATCAGACATCCTAACTTCAATTCCTGTTGCTTCCACAACTGGACCTGAAACTCTAATAATTTTTCCTTGAGCTTTTTTTGCCATTTTGTATAGAAAATAGTAAAATAAGACGGTTTATAAAAGTTAGTAAAAGCGCATTAAAATATACAATAAAATAAAATAAATAAGAAAATAAAAAGTAAAAAAATCCTGTGAAAATAAGGAAAATAGAAGAAAAAATATAAAGAAGAAAAACAAATCAATACTATGTTTTTAAGAAGTAAGTCTAAAGAGATTACAAATACTACGCCCAATAAAAATTATGAAAGTGAATACTTAAATTCACTCCAAGAATTTTTAGACTTAGAGTATCCAATATTATACCTCAAAAAAGATGCCTTCGTTTTTAATAAAAGACCCAGTAGTATAAAAAGTCTCGAAAATATTGTAATTGAAGGTCCAATGGTTTTAAAAATTCCAAATTATAGAGAAGAAAGACCCCAAATAGAATTACTTTTTTCTAACTTCGAAGAAATGCAACAACATGCAAAAATATTTAATTTTCCCATTAAAAAAGGACCGATAGGTGAAATAAAGACAATTAAAGTTGCCCATACATACTTACCACAAAATAGCACATTAAAAGTAGAAATGGTTGAGTTAAAATACTTCCAATTAATAGAAATGGCGTACACACAGAGATATTGTGAGGGTTTTTTATATCAAGCAACCCAAGACCCAACTCCGATAAAAGAAAATATAAGAAAATATCTTTCTCAATTAAAAATGTTAAGAGAATGAAAATATAAAAAAATTATTTCTCTTTTAGAAGATCAACACCTAAAGCACGAATAATTGCTTGTCTTAAGTTTCCACCTTTAATATCATCTTCAGATAAAATAATAACAATTGGCTTAAGTAACCTATCAACCTGACCCTTTAATTTAAGAGATAATTGCTCATAATCTTCTTGTGAAATAATTACAATTCCAGCATTTGAGTGCTTACTAATTACTTCCTCAAATTTATCAAATGAGTAAGCTTTAATACCCACCAACTCAAAACCTAAAGTAAAATCTTCCTTTCCCACTACTACAATTTCTGCCATTAGTTATTTCCCCCCATCAATGATTCAATTTCATCATCAGTTAATTTCATATATTTTGCTTTAAGTAAATATCTCAAAGATGTAATTTGATTTTCTAATTCAAAAAAGAATTTTAATACATAAAAAGGAGATCCAAATTTAATTTGTTTAAACATTTTAGAACCTGCTTGCTTGTGATTATTAAATGCCCTATCCAATGAGGAAAAAGAAGTAATTTCCATTGAGAATAATTCTGAAAATTTTTCTAAAACTTCTTCATTAGCAATAGATTCAAGCGAAGTAAAGATATCTCGAGAAACCTTACCTCCTGAAACAAACAAATCATTAAAAGAGAGTTTTTCAATTCCGTCTACTTTTAATTTCAGAAATGCTCTCGCATTTAAAATGTCAATATATGATTGGATAAATTGTCTGAATTTATGTTCGTCTGAATTATTATAAGTAATATCAAATGAAAAAATTTGTTTGTAATACTGTGCATAAAGATAATTCTCTAAATCAAATAATCCTTTAGAATAAGCATCTAAAACCTCACCTTCATTAAATTTCAATTTCTTAGAAATATACACAATTGCATCTTCTAGAGGCATCTCAAAAGCTTTCACATATTTTTCTTGACGCCTATTATCACCAATTAAATAAGGAGTAATATCTTTTTCATTAGAAATCCTACACCTCACAAGAGCCATTAAGTTATGGATTTGGTATTTCAAATAATAAGATTCCAAAAATTCTCTATTTTGTGAAGATGAAGAAACCATTACATCACCATACATTAAAGAAAGATATTTATTTAAAACAACTTCAATTAAATAAAAACCTTCATAAGCAAGATAAGAAGTATCTATTGGTTCTTTAAAACCATGCTCTTCCATATATTTTAAAATTTCTTCAAATTCTAATTTTTTAAGAGAATCTAATTCTTCTTCAGAATAGAGTGAACCTCTTTTAACTGCAATTTTTGCACTCTCATAAGGACTTCTTTTTAATGTAACTGATTTTTTCATTCTTTATTCTCCCAAAATTCTATGAATTTCACCTTCTCTCTCTTCCATAACAGAATCTAAAAGTGATGAAATCCTCATATCTACTCTTTGTTTAGACGCTGTAGATTCAAACACAATACCTTCCCCCAAAGTAGAATCAACTTCAATTGAAACTCCCTTAGGTAAAAAAGACTCCACAACCACTACATCTTCTTTTCTAACATATACTAAATCAACTGAAATAATTTCAGTTGCCTTTGTATAAAAATGAGAAAACAAAGTAGATTTTTCTTTAGTTGATAAAGATGAGAAATATTCCATAACTGAAGAAGTAATTCTTCCAAAAACCTGCTGTTTTGCCTCATGTAACAAAGTAGTTGCTTGAGACTTAGATGCGCCAGTAATTGAAATATCTAAGGAATATTTTTCTTTTTCTAATAAAGTATGTTGAGTATCCTCAAATAATGCTAATCTAGTTGTTGACTCTTGCTGTAAAACTTGTAGTTCCTCTTCTTTAAGCTTAATTTGCTCCTGAGCTAGTTCTTTAGCTCTATCTTGAACTTTTTTATTTAGTACATCAAAAGACATTTTAATTTAAAATAAGTGTTATAATGTTAAAACATTATACTCCTTACGGAGCCATACCCATAATTAGGAATGCTGTTACGAAACCGAAAATTAAAGCTGTTTCTGGTAAAACTGCAAAAATAATTGCTTTTCCAAACATTTTTGGATTCTCTGAGATTGCTCCAACTGATGCAGCAAGAACTTCCCTTTGACTTAAACCTGTTCCAATTGCTGAAAGTCCAATTGCTAACCCAGCACCTAGTCCTAAAAGACCAGTTGTTGAAATTAATGATTCTAATACCATACTAAAAAATAATAAAAAGTACTTTATAAATTTTAAGTATAGATCTCAAAAAAATAGATAAAAAAAAGCATAACACAAAGAACCCACTAAAAAGTTGATGCAAGATATTATATAAAAAAATAAAGAATATAAATAAAATGGCTCAATTTGCATTAAAAGAACTAGGTGAACTATTAATGCCAACATTGTTTTTTGTTATAATTCTCTCAGTAATACTAACATTTAATGCTAACTATTACGAATCCGAACTCAGAACTAGTGAAACACACACCCTTAGCCAGATACTGCCAAAAGAAAGTAGAATTGAAATAGAAATTGGAAAAGAATTCGAAATTATTGAAGATTCTAACAACAACTACGCAATTTCAATTGAAGATGCTAATTACAACTCCAAATTAAAAACAATCAAAGAAGGAGTAAAACTTGAAAAACAAGGTACTAGCATAATAATTAAGCAAAATGAATAATGAAAATTTTGAAATAGTATTTTCCATACTAAATACAGCAAATAAAGAAGAAAGACTCATTGAAAAAACACAATTAAAATATTTAGACGAAAACAAACAAGAAATTAATCCTAAACTTCTCACAACTAAGATAAAAAAAGAAATCCACTATATTGTTGAAATACCTCTTCAAAAAAACAACGAATATATCCTAATAAAAGAAGAACATAAAGCAATATTTGAACACTATTCAATAATTGTTGGAGATCAAACCAGATTACTCAAAGCAACATCAAAAACCACCAATAAAACATATTTTTTTGATAAAGAAATTTACGAAGAAATAAAAGATACATTACAACTAGAAGAAATACAAAAAATAACCCCTCAATATCTCCAAGGAAAAAAATACTCCTGGCCATATAAAACCATAGAAAAAATAGAGGAAATAAGAAAATATACTCGAGAAAAACTTAACACAGAATTAATGGAAATACATCTAGTACACCATAACAAACTCGAATTTTTTCTCCCAACACTCAATCAAAAACACAACTCTATTGCTCACGACATAAAAATACCCGTTGTTGGCGTGAGATTAGACCAATATTTTGAAGGCACTACAATTCACAGAGATGATGAAGTAACACACCGAAATGAACTAAAGCCAATTGTTGTTACAGAAGAATCCAAAAATAAAAAAATATTTCAAGAAAAAATAATTGAAAAAGAACTCATAACCCAACTCTATTTGAAAATAGAGAAAGATGAAATCCTAAAGAACTTCTCAAAACTCAAGGAACATAACCTCAATGAAGAAAAAATACTAGAGATAAGTAAAAAAAAAGAACTACTTTTTGGTACAAAAAATGGAACAATATGTCTCCCATTATTTAAAGGAGAAACATATAAAACATATCCTTCTATAAAAGAATTTGAAAATGCCGCGACAGTACATTACAAAAATAATAAAACATTCCTACAAGAAATATATATTCAAAAAAATGCTAGGACACAATATAGATTCAAAAACTATTTTCTCAATATTGGATTAAATGAATTATGTAACAACAAAACAAAAGAAAAACACTTTGATTGTATCTCACACACACAAGCAATACTTATACTACAATATTTGCCAGAATGTGAACAAATCACAATTGCTCAAAAAATTTCACAAAACAAAACCAAAGAATTTCTCAAACACATCACTTCCCTCTCAAAACACATCATTATCAAATCCTTAGAAGAAAACCATATTCCAAAAGAAAAAAGAGCCACAAGTGCCATTGAAAATTATCTACTATCAAAGTATTCCTACCTTGAAAAAAAATTTCAAGAATATAAAAAAGACAATAACAAAAAAGAATTATTATCGCAGTCACTCAAAACAATAAATCAAATATTAAAACTCAAAAAAACAATTACAATGCAAAAAGAAGAACTTTATTTTCTCTATCAATGTAATTTAACATTTATTAAAATAGCATCCGTATTTGATTCTGAAAAAGCACATAAAATATCAACATTATTAACAGAGTACTTTGGAGAAGTTAAGCTAAGGCCCATGATATCTAAGATAAATGAAAAAAACGAAAAAATCATAGAGGACATCATTCTACTTAAAGGAATTTCAAAAAAATACTCTTGTCTCATTGAGATAAAAAGCGACATATATAATAGATACCTACCAAACAACATATCCCTATTACCTAAACATCATAAAGAAGATAAAATATTTTACAGAGCAAATACACACAAAATAAAACAAATTGCACCATATAGATACAAAGAAATATGTAAGCAGATTAATGGAGATAAACAAACAAATAAAATAACCATTGGGAAAAGAGAAATCAGTCTCAAAGAAAAAGAACATTACTTCATAACAAGATTTCACAACAATTACAAAGAAATTATCTCCAATGAAATATTCTCATTATTTGTGAAACATTAATTAAAAGAAAATACCAAAAAACCTGAATCAATGTCTAAAAGTTCACAAAATGTTGCTTGAGAAGAAATTTTCTCAACAAAAGCATTCATATAAGAGTGAGAATTAATATTGTCACATACAAAAACACAATTTGAAGAAACAAAATTCGAAGATCTT
Organism: uncultured archaeon; assembly: GCA_937138345.1. Taxonomy (GTDB): domain Archaea; phylum Nanobdellota; class Nanobdellia; order Woesearchaeales; family UBA583; genus UBA583. The sequence continues at coordinate 13,868 of CAKZOW010000014.1, forward strand.
AAAAATTCTATGACTTCCAAATACCTTGGTTGAAGAGCATCAATAAAAACAAAATCATAGGGTGCATGTTGCTTCATAGAATCAGAGATCTTGAAAAAATCCCCTTCAAGAGAATTAATCCTATCATCTAAAGACAATCTCAAAAACATCTCTTTTGATGAAGAATATCTCTTAGAATCTATCTCAATTGTTGTCAAAGAAGACGAATCAGACATAGAATAAGCCATCCAAAGTGTAGAAAATCCTACAGAAGTACCTAATTCTAAAATTTTTTTAGGAGAATATAGAGAAACTAACTCTGAGAGCAATCTGCCTTGCAGCCAAGTTACAGACCAAGAAGTAAGTGTTTGTTTTTGTTGTTGAAGAAATTCTAAAGTTTTTAAAATTTCTTTTTTTTGCTTTTCGTTATCCATTTTAAGCAAAAAACTAGAAAAATTATCTATTATTTTTTAATTTTCTTTTTCTAGCTCTCATAATCTTTTTTTGCCATTTCCATCTCATTTGGCCTTTTTTTTTCCATCTACGTGAACTTCTTTTCATTTTACATCCTCGTTTGAGCTTAATGATTAAATAATCAAAATGTATAGTAAATTAAATGCCACTCTCTTTTTAAAACTTTCCAATCAAAAAAGAATAGCAATTAACTAAAAAAGACGTTGTCGCTCTCCACTAGTCGCTAAAATATATAAATAAAAACCATAAAAAATAACTATGATCAACAAAAAAGGAATTTCTGTAATCAAATACGTTTACATGATTCTTTTGACAAGTATCCTATTTATTCTTTTTGTAATTGTATTTTTTAACCTCAATTCAATAACACTAAATGAAAAATCACTCCAACACCAAATAATTGTTGATTCAATAATTAAAAACTGCTACAGTCTTCACCCAATTGAAAATATTTCTAAAAGCACATTTCTCCATGAAGATTTTTCACAATGCATACCCGAAAATAAAGAAATAACTGGAAGAATCATCATAGATACCTTAAACGAAGACAACCTAAAAAACACAACATTGAGAAAAAAAATTGAATTTGGAGAGAATAATTTTCAAAGAGAACAACAATTTTGCTCAATATTATCAACAAAACACTGTAGCAAAATAACTCACAAAATACTCATTAGTCATGAAAATGAACTAAAAGAAGGACTCATGACTATCGAAATCATTTCTTAAAAGTAGATAAAATATATTAGTACTCTAAAATAATAATACAAACCTTTAAATACCACGAATTAACAAAAATTACTATTAACACAAAGTTAAAATTGTTCGCTGAAGCACAATGCTAATGACTTGATATTATTGACAAGTTACTAATCAAAACGAACATTTATAAATAATAAAAAGTTTAATATAATATAAACATAAAAAATGATTGTTAAAGAAGAATTTTTAAATATGTTAAGACAATACTTCAGTCTTAATCTCTACGAAGTTAAAATCTGGACAGCATTATTATCACGTAAAGTTGCAACAGCAGGTGAATTAAGTGATCTAGCAGTAGTTCCAAGATCAAGAACATATGATGTTTTAGAATCTCTTGAAAAAAAAGGATTCGTTATGGTAAAACTTGGTAAACCAATCAAATATATCGCAATTTCTCCAAAAGATGTAATCGATAGAGTTAAAAAAAGAGTTGCTGAAAAATCAGAAGAAAAACTTCAAAAATTAGAAGCTCTAAGAGACTCAGAAGTATTAAAAGACTTAGAACAATTACACGAACAAGGTATCCAACTTGTAGAGCCTTCAGATTTATCAGGTGCTCTTAAAGGTAGATACAATCTTTACAATCACCTAGAAGCAATGGTTAAATCCGCAGAATCAGAAGTAATCATTATGACAACATCAACTGGATTCTTAAGAAAGGTTGAAGCACTAAGAGGAGTTTTTGAAGATCTTCAAGCTAGAGGAGTTTCAATTAAAATTGGTTGTCCTAAAACTGAGAAAACAAAAGAAATCCAAGAAGAACTCAAAGATGTTGCTGAGATTAGATTTACTGAACAAATCGAAGCTAGATTCTGTATTATCGATGGAGAAGAAGTATTATTCATGACACTTCACGACAAAGACATCTATCCTGCATATGATATTGGAGTTTGGGTAAACACACCATTCTTCTCACAAGCACTTCAACAATTATTTGAAATCGCTTGGAAAGAAATGGAAAAGTAAGTATTACTTACTTTTGTGACAAGCAATTAGTTGCTAAATAAAGATAAATAAGTAGCATTAGTTACATTTAAAATATTAAACACTTTTTTCTTTTTTAAAAATAAACAATAAAATAATTTTTCTATAAAACAATACTAAAAACAGATAAAAACTAGAATTAAAAAAATGAGATAAAAATTATTTTTTCTTCAAAGTTTGAAGCTCCTTGTGCATCATTGCAGCTGCTTGCTTATATTTCATAAGTTCAATATTTGTCTTTAATAAAGAAGAAGACATGTCATTTAAGATATTTGAAAATTCTAAAGAATCTAAATCTAGTTCCTGAGGCTCTAAAATCTCAATTGAAGTAGGAGTATAGTCAATAATAAAAGAAAGCAGTGCCTCAACTGAGCTAAACTTAACTTCCATATCTAAAAATCCAGAATAAAGTTTACTCTCTTCATTTAATTCTGGTTTATTAACATCAATTTCAACAACTTTGAACTTCTTTTTTTCAGCTTCAAATTGATCTTTAAACTTATTCAATGCATTCTCAACATTTTCAACAGGTTTACCTGCAATTTCAATAATAAATCTTGCAATAACTTTTGCCATAGAAGATATAGTAAAAAGAAGTTTATAAATTTTAAGATAAAAAAGAAAAAAACTCTAAAGAGGTAAATTCTCTAGAAATGTACCTACAACAAAACCTTCAATCATAGGCCTAAATAAATCAATATAGTATGGTGCAAAACCAACTAAGGCTGAAATTAAAATTTTATGCCAAAATTTCTCTTTGAAACCATCTCCAGAAACACCTTTAATTGCATGAGATGTTACCATCTTTGCCATCATAAATAATGTAATTACAAGTGAGATAACAATAGATCTACCCATATCATCTACAAATAAAATTCCATTTAAAAATTCCGGAAACCATTCTTGTGAAATTAAAAAAGGTACATTTGTAGCCACAAGTACACCCAGAACTGCAAAAACCAGTCCGTGCCACATATCTCCTAAAAAATCTTTACCTGAAGTCATATTTTCATCTTCATAGACAAAGTATGCTTCAATAATACCTACTATAAGCCCTACAACCAGAGGGATTACAATTGTTAATGCTATTTCTTCCATTTTTTATAGTTACTTTTCTATTAGTAAAATACTAATCATCTCTTTTATGTATTGTAATTGAACCGAAATGCTCTTCTTGCTTAATTTCAACCCTAGATTGATTATGTAGATGAAGAAGAGGGATAAACTTATCTAAAACACCCATTTTATGTTCTTTTTCCTCAAGAAGAGAATGAAAGTGAACATGAGGAACATCATTTGAAAATTCTTGTGAAATAACATCAAATAATTCCTCAATAATTTGTTTGAGATCCTTTGTTTTTTTGGAATACTCTGGACCTTTATATTCTACCGAAGTATTTTTCATTAGAAAATTTTTTCTTCTAGTATTACTTTGAATAAAAGTTTTTTCCAATGTTTTAATCAAGTCAAAAATATTTACTTTCCTCTTCCTAGCAATAGGATTTCTCACCTTGATTTGATAAGATTCTTTTTTCTTCTGAGTAAGATCTTCTAGTTGAGAGTCAAGTTCTTCTAGTCCATCAAGACCCATGTCAAAATCTTCTTCACTATATTGGACACTCTCAATTTTCTCTTCAATACCTCTAATATCATGCTCCACTAAATACTCTGCTTTTGTTTTCAATAAAAAAACAGCAATAGTAAGTAATTTTCCAGAAATATCAAAGTCAACTGAATTTACTTTTTTTAATTCATTAAGATAAGTATGTGTCAATACACTCAAATCAACATCCCAAGGATTTAAACCTTCCCTGTTAATTAAGTTATAAAGAAAACCTTTCCAATCAAGTTCATCACGATTAGTTGCAATAGCATAAATTTTATCTTCTGGCCTAATATACTCCTGAATTTCAGGATTAGATTCATCAGATACATGAGATTGCATACTAAATTTTGACAAAAATGATTTATAAACAAATGTTTTAACTAAAATAGAAGAATTAAAACTTATATAAGAAAGAACTAATTTTTAGCTATGAGAAAAAACATATTCCTAATATTAATACTTCTTTGTTCTACATTTACCTATGCAATAGATTCATTTTATGTAGATAGAGAGGGATGGTGTAGAGGTCTTGAAATTCCCTTTACTGTGTATAACTTAAGTGAATGGAATGATAGAGAAGACATTTTAGATGATGATGACGAGAACTTTTCAAAGCTAAATTTTGAAGTTACAATATTTGATGGTCCATTTGATTTAGGAGAACCATTTTATGAAAAAGAGTTCAAAAATACCTATATGCCAGGATTCAATATAACATTCCCAAATGAAAAACCATATTTAATGGAAATTATAGCAACTAAAGGGAATTTTTCAAAATATAGTGAAACATTAGATATCAGAAATTGTATAGCAGTAGAAGAAAAAGTAAATCCTAAGACATACAACATCTCTGCATCATTTTCTAATTCTGTAGAATTAAACATTAAAAATACAACAATTGAAGATATCTCACAAATTAACTTGAATAAAGAAGAAATAAGTAACTATAATCTTGAGAACGGATCCACAATTTATTCTTTAAGCGGCCCTGAAGAGTTCAGAGGAGAAATTTCATTAGAAATTCCTTATAATTCCAGTAACGAAAATGAAGTAGAAGTTTTCAAACTTGATGAACAAACAAATGAAAAAACTCCAATTACTACATATACCATTGAAGAAGAAAGTGTAATAATTACAACTGAAGAATTAGGGACATATGGTATTTTTCAAAAAGAAGATAAAGAAGAAATCTCAGTAATTACCGAAGAACCAGAAGAAGTAGTTAGGGAAAAACCAAAAGAAGAACTAGAAGAGAGCAGCTCAACATTAGATATAGCAAATTGGATTATCATTGGAATATTCATTGTAGTAATATTTATTTTTGCTCCAAAACTATTTACAAGTAAAACTAAAAAAGAAAAATACCACGAAGAAAAAGAAAAAGAAAGTAGAAGCCAAGTTTCATCATCTAAAGAAGCATATCATAAAACAAAAGAATATGTACAAAAATACAAAAACCAATATTCAAGAGAAGCAATAGAGAGTGCTCTTAAAGGAACTGGAGTAAGCGAAGAAATAATCCAATTAGTATTCTCTGAAGAATACTAATGGATAGACAAGAACGCACGAAGTAAGTGTCTAGTATAATCCAATTAGTATTCTCTGAAGAATATTAATACACAATTATTTTTCAAATAACAATTCTCCAGAATGAAGAGAATAAAATAATCTATTAATTAATTCTTTTTCTTTTCTTATTTTTACATCAAGTAAAGCTGTCTCATCATTACCCCTATTTTGATTAATAAAAGCAAGAGTATTTCTAGATGCACGAGATAAAGAACAAGAAAAAGAGCCATCATACTTTGTAGATGACATAGGAGAATAAAGTGAAAACCCTAATTGTAATATAGAAGGTAGTTTTTTAGGGATAGAAGAACCATAAAGTAGACATGTAGAAAACTTAGTGCACTCTAAATTAAAATCAACAAAATCAGAGATGCATTCTGAAGCAAAATAGTTGAAAGTATCAAAAAATGGTCTTATATTTGAATTCATAAAAGTAAAAAGAAAAAAGAATTGATAAAGTTAAGTAAATAAAAAAACTATTTCTTAGAAGAAGTTTTTTTAACAGTTTTTTTAACTGCTTTAGTTGTAGATTTTTTAGCAGCTACTTTTTTAGTAGCAATTGTTTTCTTAGCTACTTCCTTTTTAACTGGAGACTTCTTAGAAACAACCTTTGCTAAAGAAAATTCTTTTTTAATTAAATCTCTAATTTTCTTGTGTGATGGTTTCCAATCTAAGATATTCTCTAATACTTCCCCGAAGTTAGATACTGAAATAATCTCAATATTTTTCTTGATTTCATCTGAAATTACAATATCTTGAATATTAGACTCCGGAACTAAAACTGTTTTAATTCCTGATGCATAAGCACCTTCAATTTTTGCAGATACACCACCAATTGGTAAAACCTCCCCTCTAATTGATAAAGATCCAGTCATTGCAGTATCTTGTTTTAAACCAATTCCTTTAAGAGCTGATACAATACATGATGCAATAGCAATTGATGCTGAGTCCCCTTCAACACCTGAGTGTGTTTGGATAAACTGAATATAAACACTATAATCTTTTGTTAAATCTTCACCAAACATTTTCTGAATTAAAGCCGAGATATTTGTAACTGACTCTTTTGCAATTTCTCCTAGTTTACCTGTTGCAATAAACTGAGTTGCACCTTTACCACCTTTAACTACTTCAGCTTCAATTGGCATTACCATTCCAGCATAAGGAGGAGATTGTCCAATTACTGCTAAACCATTAACTTTTCCAATTTCAACACCAGTAGTGTTAATAATTGAATATTGTTTTTTAGTTTCAATATATTTAGAGATCATCTGACCCTCAATTGATTTAACTTTTTCAAATGCTTCAAGTAAATGTTTCTCTGTAACTAATTTATCTCCAGCTCTTGCTGCAATATCTCCTGCAGCTCTTACAATTCCACCAAGTTCTCTAAATCTAGTTGTTAATTTATTTCCTTTATCAGCTCTTCTTTTAGCTTCTAAAACGATAATCTCACATGCTTCTGGTGTAAAATGAGGTATTTTTGAATCATTTTTAACTTCCTGAGCAATAAATTGTACTATTTTTTTCCTATTCTCAGGAGTATCATCCATTGTCTCATTCATATAAATTTCATACCCATACCCTCTAATTCTTGACCTTAGTGCAGGATGCATATGTTTAAGAGTATCTAGATTTCCTGCAGCAACAAGAATAAAATCAGTTGGTGCTGGAGTTGTTCTCACCATAGCACCTGCAGATCTCTCAGATCTTCCAGTAATTGGCATCTGTTTTTCTTGTAGTGCTGTGAGTAATTCTTGTTGCATTTCAGGTTTTAGCGTTGCAATCTCATCAATAAATAAAACACCTCCTGAAGCTTTGTGAATCATTCCTGGAACAATTCTCTGATGAGCAGGAGTTCCTAAACCACCTGATTGAAATGGATCATGTAACACATCTCCTAAAAGAGCACCCTCATGAGCTCCAGATGCATCTTCAAATAACATTTTCTTATCTGAATTATCAACAACAAGTTTTGGAGCATTTGTATCTCCACCACCTGCTCCACCCATTCTCTTTGACATTGAAGCTGAAAGTGACATTGCAATTAAAATAGCAAAAAATAAAATCACAGTAGATACAATTTCTGCAGCATAGATAGTATCAAAAAATTCCCCTCCTCTTGATTGCCATCTTGAGTAATTCCAAATTGAGAGAAGCACAATAATTAAAATCATAATAATCATACCTGCCCCTTGACCTTTACCTACATTTTTAATCATAGCAGTTTTAGATTTATCAACTATTTTTTGACCATCCCCTGCTTTTGTTATTTTAATAATAGGATTATTCTCATCCTTTGGATTTGGATAAGATAACATATCTACTGCATTTTTAGTTGAAAGAATTTCAGCTAAAGCTTTTCCAAGCATGGATTTTCCTACACCTGGTTCTCCTAAAAGTAACACATGTCTCCTCTGGTCTGCTGCTTTTTTAATAATTTCAAGAGCTTCGTCTTGCCCTATTACATTATTAACCAAACCTGAATCAACAGTAACTTCTGAAGTATCTTTGAAATTAAGATATTCTTTATTTTTTGAAGAATTTACCATTATAAACTATACTACAACAAAGAATACTTTTAAAGATTAGCTTTATTTGCCAATGATAAAAATAAATATTTAAAAATATCCTAAGATTTCAACAAACCTAAAAGAATAATCACCTCGAGTTACTTCCCTAACATAAAACAAGTCTCTTAAAATTTTATATGATGTTGCATGAAACCAAAATACCCTATAATCATAATCAACTACTTTTTTCTCCCCCAGAGAAATTTTTGAATACACATATTCATTAGGATTTAATAAGATAAAGTCTTTTTTATTTCCCATATGATCTAAAAAAATAGAATCAAACTCTTTAGGTAATGTTCTATCAAAACCAACTATTTGAATTGAAGATAATTCTTTTTTCTCAGTAAAAATAACTAAAGGCTTTGCATATTCTCTCTCAATTAAAAATCCTAAAAAACTCATTTTAACTATTCAAGTTATCCAGTTCATAATTTAAAATTGTTATACCCTGTGATGTCAAATACATCTGAGGTCCTAAAGATAGACGTTTAGTATTTTTTTTAAGAAACTTTTTTGCCTGTTTATCAAACCCGTCATGGTCTCCTAAGATAAATAAAGGATGTTGTAATTTCTCTTTTTCATTAGCAACAACCTCTTTAATGTGATCGCCATGAGCATCAAGCATAAATATCTCTGATACTCTCTCCCTCAGTTCGTCCAATACCTTGTCCAGTGGTTTCTCTTCCACAAAAACGCCCGGATGTACTTCTTTTCTTTTACCTGGATAACATTTTCTAAGGCACATCTCCATCAACTTTTTCATATCTTTTTTAGAAATAGTGTTTTCAGGATGATACTCCAAAGTAATATATCTTGGAGCATTTGGGGGACCCATAAGCATTAAATGAAGTTTTACATCTTCTCTCATAGTATGTGATGCAAATAAAGCAGAAATAATTGCATGAAATAAAATATCCATTCTTCCAGCTCCTTTTAAATCTTTAATAAATGGTGCAGTAGTCGCTGTTGCAGAATATACAAGAAACTCTCTAGTCATAAATTAATAAAGAAATACTTATTTAAAAATACTTACATTGAAATTATTCTAATCCAATAATAAATAAATCTGACACATTATATTTTTGATTATTTGGAGAATAAGAATAAGTAATATTCTCCGATCCTGATACATCCCATCCTAGTAGTCTTTTTGTTCCAGCTGAGATAATTTGGATTAAATCATAAATTCTCGACCACGAACCACCAATATAATTTAGCCGAGTTACATCAAAATACGTAAAAGTAAATGATTCATTTGAAAGCATTGCTGTAGAAACATCAATTTGAAATTGATTTGGACCTACATGAGTAATTTCTTTTGATAAGAAAAGAGAAATATTTGGAATCAGATAAAATGTTTGTGTATCTGAAAAACTTCTATTTCCAAAACCATCTATTGCCTCAACATTCCAATCATAAATACCTCTACCATCAACAGGATAGATAAAAGAGACATTCTCTCCTGATTCACATAAAGTTGTATGTATTAAATTTCCCTCAAAATATAACTCACAAGTATTATTTACAAATGATGTCCTCACATTCCAAGAGAAATTAATTGATTGATTAACATCTAAAAATTTTAAATTATCTGTAGGAAAAATAAGACTCACATTTCCTTTATCTGTTATTTCAAAAGAAGCATTTGTATATGAAGTAATAGTACACAAATTACCTTTATCACATACAATAATATCTGAAATATTATAAATTCCACTGGCGTTTGTTTGGTTATACCTATAGAACCAACTAGAATCAGTTTCCCTATAATCAATTTCTACAAAAACATCGCTCCACTCAAAAACATCCACATTATTTACATCAAAATTATCCATATTAAGACCACGAATCCTAACATTCCTATTATCTTTAAATTTCCAATTCTCTAAAAGTAACGCATTTGTAGTAGATAGAGAGTACACCCCATTAGTTGCTGGAAATAGTGAACCAATTACTTGCCAATCTGCATTTTCTGCATTTGATAAACTTATCTCCAATGATGGAAAAATATTTGAGTTTTGCGTTGAACCATCAAAAGAAACATCAGTAATATTAATAAAAAAATTAATTTCACTAAGGTCTTGTATTTGTGAATCCTCCACAAAAGAATATGTTTCATAAAGAGTCTCTCCTTCAATTGCATTTTTCCATTTTTTCTCTTCACCCCATGAAGTAAAAAAAGGTTCAGGTTCAACATATTTTCTAAGTAAAAAATCATCTGACCAATACTCTTGACCTCCGTGAATATAAAGAGTATTAAAATTAGAATAAGTAGAATCAAAATTTTCATATGTCTCAAAAACAGTCTCCGATAAATCCATAAAAAAGTGTTTGAAATTTCCTTCATATCTACTTAATCTTAGAATATACCAAGTATTAAACTCAGTTCCAAAACTCTTAATAATATTGGGTGAAAACTGTCTTGCTGCACCATTTTGTCTTCTCTCTAATTTGTATGTCATTGAAGGACCAAAAGAACTTGAAAATGTAGAATAACCATTAGCATTTTCATCACTCACTCCATATCTATTAATTTGACCAGCTAATGAATTAATACGATTAGTCTTCCAAATCAATTCATAATTTGAAAAATTTAATCCTAAATTCACCCGACCACCATTAGGATCATTATTTTGTGTTTTTTTTAAAACTCTATTCCCACCTGTCTCTGTATCTAAAAGAACAGTACCTGAATTATAATCTTGCCAAGTAGGTGGTCTAATATCATCTGGAGTTGAACTATAATTCTCAAAATCTTCAAAATAAAGAAAAGTCTCATGCCCATTAGAATCTGAGACTGCTGAAGAATTCCCATAATACATATAAAAAGAAGTATTTGCAGGGTCTTGTGCAATAAAATCTAATGTTACCCAAAAAATTGCAAAATCTGGACCCTCCCTTTCTTTCCAATATGAAAGCACACCTGACGAATTTGCTAAAGAATTAGTAAATCTAATATCAGAATAATCACTATTTGCCTTACCTCCAACATAAACATTATTTCCAACATCAGTTCCCTCCTTATTATAGACATTAAGTCGTAGAGTATAATTTGTTAAATCAGAAACATTAGACCCTGCAATAAAAAATTCTTTTCTATAATCCCAACCATCAAGCCAAATACTCTCATCAGGTGGAACTGATAAATTCCTAGTAGATAACTCCAAATCCGCAGAGATTACTTGCTCATCTGAGGGTGGAGAGTTTTCAAAAGAAACCAATTCAATAATAGAGTCTGGCCTTGAGACAATTCCAGTCACATTTTTTATAGTAAATACTGATTGAGGATCTGATGTGTTTAAAGTAAATAATACTTCATCATTTTCAAATGTAAATGTAGGAGATATAGATAAATTAGATGAATTAGGGGGAAGGTTTCCAAAAGCATAAGGTTGTTCAAAAATAAAACCACCACCACTCTCGGAATTTGTATGAGACCTATCAATATTTTCATCAATAAATAATCTAATAGCTGAAGAAGTCAAAGAATGAAGAACAGCCCATCCTCCCTCACCACCTACATTAGAAGTTTGTGACACAACAGCACCTGTTGGTGTTGAGCTCCAAGATCCAGCATAGTTTTGAGCAAAAGGTCTTGAATTTGTATACCCATTAATCCAGCTACCTCCAGAAGTTCCACTGTCATCCAAATTCCATAAACTCTCAACTTCAATCCCATCAATAGATGTGTAAAATTCATCCATAGCAATCCAATAAACAGTTTCGTATTGAGTAAAAGCAATAGAACTTGGGTTATTTGCAATTGATAAACCAATACATGCCCCATCAACATCAGGACTCTGTGTTTCATCTAAAAGATTATTTTGAAAAGTGATTCCCCAAGAAGGATTATTATATGTCCCCCTAGATGCCATAACTAAAGGATTTGATGAAAAATTCTCTGTAAAAAAAACCCTATTTCCATTAACTGGACACTCCCAGTTACCTGTTCCTGCAAGACCTACTCTATTGGTAGAAAATTTACCTGCCTCAATATTTGAAGTAGTTCCTGGGAAAGACCAATTTCCTTCTTCAAGAACAATATAATTTACAGTAATAGTATTTGTTGAATCACCTAAATGATTTGATGCAATAACTTCAAAAGTATTCTCTGTAACATTATCTAACCAAACACCAATTCCTCTATTTTGAGAAGTTGAAGCATATTCTGGAGACACGACAACAATTGGAGAAACATAAGAATTTTGCATAGAAATTGTTGTCCAAGATTCAGCAGATAAAGAAAATTCTCCCCACTCCATCTGTAAGGTAGTTGAAAATAGAAAAAAAATATGATATGAAAAAAGTAAAATAAATACTACACATCTAAGAAATCTCATCCTTAATAAATTAGGAAGAAATGCTTTTTTAAAGTTAATTCATTTTAGTGAGTTACATCAGAGAAGTAAAGAATTTTATAAATTAAAAAAGATTCTTATAAATAGATACATGGGAAAAAAATCAAAAAAAAACCTAAAAGATTTGCCTCTAAAAGAACAAGTAAAACCTATTTTTAAAGAAAGATTTACACAGATGCTCTCTGGACCAAATAGAAGAAAAAAAGATGATGGAACTCTCTGGACCCCTGAAGAAGAATATGAACTTTTCGAAGAAACAATTTTAAGAGCACAGAGAAAGTCATTTAGAATTAATACATATAAATCCCAAAACCCTCAGAAAACATATCAAAGTTTAGTTGACAAAGGATTAAAATTATTGCCTGTTCCTTGGAGCAAACATGCATATTTTTTAGAGCATGACAAAGAGACTCGATCTGATTTAGGAAATCTCTTTGAACACTTCTTAGGAGAAATATATGTCCAAGAAGCAACTTCAATGACACCTCCTGAAGTCTTAGAAATACCTGATCTCTCCAGTCCCACGTCCCCCGAATCATTTCGCGTATTGGACATGTGTTCATCACCGGGTTCAAAGACATCGCAAATTGCTGCAATGATGAAAAATAAGGGACTTCTTGTTGCAAATGAACTTGATTATAAAAGATTAGGGCCTCTAAAAATTAATTTAGAGAGATCAGGTTTTTCAAATATTGTAATCATCAACAATGATGGTGCACAAATTGATGGAATTGAAGTATTTGATAGAATTTGTTTAGATGCACCATGTTCTGGATCTGGAGTAATTAGAAAATCTCCTGGAACACTTAGAGCATACAATCCTAAAAAACTCAGACAAATCAACGGAATTCAATTAAAACTTGCAATTCGAGCATATGAGCTTCTAAAAAAAGGAGGTATTATGACATATTCTACATGTTCAGTAGATCCTGAAGAAAATGAATTACTTGTAAAAAAATTCATGGAACAAGTACCAGAAGCTAAGTTAGTTCCAGTAGAACTCGATGGTCTTATCCAACATAATAAATTAACTGAATTTAAAGGAGAAAAAATTCCCGAGGAAATTACTGAGAAAACAGTGAGAATTTGGCCACAAGACAATGATACAAATGGATTTTATTTGGCTAAGTTTGTTAAACCAGAATAAATATCATCTATGTAAGACCTCTTTTGCTTGAGTTGCATAAGCTTCTAAAGAATTATATTTATCTAAGTCAAGTTCATGATATTTATAGAGATAATTTGATTTAAAATCATAAAAAGTATCTTGAAATAAGTTCTTAGAATTAGTAACATTAAAATAGTTTTTTTGATGTAAATAAGCAAATACTTTCAAAGCAAAACCTGAATAACAAAGTATAATCCAACGATTCATATTTTTAGTAAAATCATCTTTAAAAGCAAAATGATACTCTTTTAAGACCATATAAAAAAGTACTGCTTCTTCCAAAATAAACAACCGCCCATCATCAGTATCCTGTTTTTTTAATCTAGCAATATCTCCCAATAAATAATTTCCAAAACGCTCATCTTCTAAAGAAAGTTTGTAAAGGTGATCTCTTGCTTCAAAAAGTTTTTTTCTATCAATATACTTATTAATAAATTCATCCCAATCCATATAAGAATATGCACTTTTTTCCAAATAAGAAACTCCTGCAATTAATTTCTTTAATTCAACTTCATGTTCTTTAGCTAATTGTCTCATATCTTTTGCCAAATTAACATTATACCTTTCATAAAATGACGTAGAATAAATTATTAACACACTTATAGGATCCCCCTTCCACATTTTTTGAAGAACTTTCTCAACAATAAAATCAAAAATTTTTTTAGGAGATTGTTCTCCTTGAATTTTTGCCATAGAAATTGGAAAAATCATAAGCCCAGGTTGTCTTGGAAATTCTAAAATATCTCCGTCTTCTTGGAGTTTAATTTTCTTCTTAAATAAGGATAAAGGAAATTTCATACCTCACATAAAAAAAGAACATATATAAAACTTTTTAACCCAAATTACTCAAAACATCAACAGTTTTATCACCTTGAGATCCAAACTCTCCAGTAATAATTCCAATAATATAAAGTAAAACAAGCAAAGCAACTAGTGCAATTATCATCTTTCCCATATACCCTAGCGCGAGATCAGCTTTTTTGCTTCGCAAAAATGAGACTGGGGTCAAAAGTATGTTTAATGATTTTTTTTGATTCATTTTTCTACATAACATAAATGCTAAATTTACCTTTTGGAATTGATTTTTTAGCTCCTTCTACCACCACACCCTCAGTTGCAATAATAAATTTTTTTGAAATTAATTTAAAGGACTCTTTCTTAGCAAATACTTTTGTGAAAACTTCCATTAAAAATCCCATATCAACATCTAAATCAATTGTAAACTCATTTTCTCCAGATGATTCAATTTGAGAAATAAATCCATCTTTTAGTGATTTTTGTAAATTTTCAATTGTTTTTTTCTGATCTTTCCAATCATTGAAAAATTTCTCAGAAGTTTTAACTAATTGATTCTCAGGTACAGAAAACACTTGTTTGATCTCTTCAATAATTGATTGCTTTTCTTCAATATATTTTTGAGCAAATTCTCGAACAACATATTTCAATCTAATAACACCATCTTGAATTTTTTGAGACTCAATAATTTTTAAAAAACCAATACCTCCTGTAGACTCCATATGTAATCCTCCGCATGCTTCAATATCATTATCCATCACATGAATTACTCTTAATGTTTTCATAGGAATTGCACCACCTTGATATAGAATAAAACCATATTTACTCTCAGCTTCTCCCCTATCGAGTTCTTCTATAGTTACTTTTTTATTTTCAAAAATAACTTCATTAACCATAGACTCAATTTTAGAGATCTCATCTGCACTTAACTGGTCATAATGAGTAATGTCTAAACTCCCTTCCTCAGGTTTTAAATTAGAACCATTTTGCCAAACATGATTTCCTAAAACTTCCCTAGCACAAAAATTTACAATATGAGTTGCAGTATGAAGTCTTCTTAACTGCTCCCTTCTTTTCATATCAACTTGTATTTCAACCATTTCTAATTAATATAGTATATCTTCATTTAAATTCTCTTTGGTTTTATCTAATAAAAAGCATGAGAGATTATTTTAAAATTAATCCGATAATTAAAAAAACTACCCCAAATAATGCATAATTCCAACCTCCTTGTAATACTGGAAAAAATGTTGCAACTAATTCTACTATCCCAATTGTAAGCAAAATTCCAGCCATTAAAAACGCAAAAGACATCTCCGAGATCCGAATTATTTTTTTAGTTACCTTATCTTTAACATAATCTCCTGCCATCTCAAGTCCTTTTTCTTCAACCCTATCAAAAAATGTTTTTCTCTTTGCCATATTCAATAAATTTATATTAAAAATACGATTATTTAAACTTATGGAGAAACTAAGTGTTGGTGCAGAAAGTGAAATTTTAATTATTGATAATAAAACTCTCAGGAAAGTTAGACTTGAAAAAAAATATAGACATGAACTCTTAGACTTAAAACTTAGAAGATCAAGAACTAAAAGAGAATTTAAAATACTTGAAAAACTACATGAAAAAAATGTAAATATTCCAAAACCATACAAAGTCAATTTAAAAGAAACATATATTGATTTTGAATATCTAAAAGGAGATGTTCTAAAAGACGTAATAGATGAAGAAAAATTAATTAAAGCATTTAAACAGATATGTCTTCTACACAAAGAAGAAATAGTTCATGGAGATTTAACAACTCTTAATATGATGTTCGCAAATGAAAAAGTTTATCTAATTGATTTTGGGCTTTCTAGTTTTTCAAATAATGTAGAAGAGAGAGGAGTTGACTTAAATTTATTTTTTACATGTATTAAAAATGAACATCCTAATTTATTTCATCTAAAAGAAGACTTACTTCAAATCTATAAAAAAGAAATCAAAGAAGGAGAAGAAGTAATTAAAAGACTCGAAGAAATTGAGATAAGAGGAAGAAATAAAGCTAAGCAATAACCTTGTCTAAAACAACAAATAAAAATACATAAGTCAAAGATTTATGAATCACACATTCTCAAAACAGAAGGTAAAATATCAATAAACCAACGCTAACAACTAAACCTACTCGTTCCCAATGATCTTTTATTTTAACATTCCTTGCGTAATCTACGATTACTTAAGTCATTAAAGAAAAGTCTCACCAAAGAAACCTTATTTTAATGTACAAGAATGAATGAAATGAATGTGTGGTATTGACAAAGGATAGCTTTGTCTAAAATAATAAATAAAATATAAGTAATCCCACACTTACAACTAAACCGACTTTTTCAATTGTTCTTGGTTTTTCTTGAAATATGGTAACAATTTCTGCTGATGAAATTAAAGTTCCATAAACATTTTCTTGCTCAATTCCAAATACTTTTGGCAAATTATCAAGAGTTGGGTTTCTCTCAACTAAATAGCTAACTTCCCACTCTTCCCCAGGTAGTAAAGTATTAATTCTCCAGGATCCTCTCTCAAAAAAGATTTGTGATATCTCTTTTACAATTACATCATCAGGAATATCATCAGTTACAAGCAAATCATCAATTGAAATTGAACCTAAATTCCTTACCCTAAGAGTTACTCTTGCAAATGTGTCATCTACAATATCAACTTCTTTTTGAACAAATACTTTTTTATCTGGTAATAAATCATTAATTACAAGAACCCCTTCTGAGAAAAGAGTTTCTGAGTCATAAACTAATTCTGCTGGTTTTAGATAAGTAATACCAGATACACCATTATTATTTGATAATGTATATGAAATCACATTGGAAGAATATCCTTCTAATTCATCAATTGTAAATTCTAGAAGAGAATTTGAAATTTTTGCCTCTAAAGAGATATCTTTAACTTCATATCCTGATGGAATTTCATCTGTTACTTGTAAATTTTCAAAAGATGAATCACCAGTATTTACAATTGTCAAATAAACAATAAATTCATCACCTGATCTAACTACTGTTTTATCTACTGATTTTTTAATTAAAACAGTCTCTGATAAATTTACTTCATCAGCAGGAGATCCAAAGGAACCTCCACCACCACCTGAAGAACCACCTCCTCCACCACCTGAAGATCTTTTCTGTTCTTTAGATATTCTTGTTATATTAGTAATTACATCAGTTTGAATTAAAAATTTTGAAGAAATCCAATATACTGAATTATTAACACTAGAAGGATCAAAAAAGTCTAACTCTCTAAATGCAAAAGGGAGTAAAGATAAGTTTGTAAATGATGTTAAAAGTGAACCTGATTTAAACATAGGATCATCTGCAGTTGTTGCATAAATATTTACATTTTCAACATCTAAAAGAAAATCAGTTGGATTTCTAATTCCAGCTGTAACAAGTCTTTTTGAGGTATTTTCTCCCTCAGAATTGTTCAAACTACCATCTTCATTATACCTAATTCCTTCTCTCTCTGGTTTTTGTAGGCTCAGTACTGCTTTTGGTACGAATTCAAAATCTGAATAATATTCTAAAACAGATTCATTTTGAGATACTTTTGAGAAAACATCATAAGAAACTAAACCATAAATATTATAACCTGTCCTAATAGTTTCATTAGGCCCTAAAAGATATCCCTTTATTCTATCAAAACTAAAATCAAAATTTGATGATGTATTATCTACATTCTCTTGTGAAATACCAATTAATGAATCTAAATTTAGGGGTATTGAATATTCATATACTTTAGATACATTTGAAGGATTATGAAGTTCAATAACTCCATCAACATCTAGAGAATAAGAACCTGATAAGAGTTTTGTAGAAGTAGCATCTTCAACAATAGACACCTCAATTTCTGTAGAGTAAAGAGAAAAAAAAGAAATAGAAAAAACAAATACAATAATTAACAAATTGATAAAATTTTTCATTGTCCATATTCAGATTTAATTCTTTTAACCTCCCTTCTAATCTCAAAGAATAAAAAGAGAGCTAAAATAATATTTACAACAATCCAAAATAAATATGACCCTTGGATACCTCCTACATTCACAGGAATATAAGAATATTCAAATAATATGGAAGATGGCGTATTATCTTCAATTTGCCATGTTGCTTGATTGTTATTAATTACTCCCTCAGCACCTTCAGATTCTAAATAAGTGAAATGATAACTTGACGGAAGCTCTACAGTGAATTCTCCTTGTTCAATTGGAATTGTACTCTCCCTAATTGGAATTTGTAATGATTTAAAGAAAATACCACCAGGATCATAAGATAATTTATAGTAGAGATCAAATTCATACTCAAAACCAGGAAGAAGAGGGTAATATACATCAATAATAATAACTGAAAATTCCTTAGATTTTCTAATTTGGGATTTAATTTCTTTTCCAAAAGCATCAACAGCATAAACTTCTTGTACATCAATATTACCTAGGGAACCTTCAGTTCCTTTAGCAATTTTAAACTCAATTTGACCTGGAACAATTCCCACATCATAAACATTTTTTAATGTTAGAGATTTATTAATTTCAATAGTATCATCATCATTAATTTTTAAATGAGTAGAATAATCTGAGAAAACCTCAACTGATGCATAGGAAGTAAAAAAAGCACCTAAAAAAAGTACAACAAAGATACATTGCTTTAGGAAATTTGAAATATTCATTCTAAAATAAGTTAAAAAAAAAGAGTATTTAATTATAATACTAAACCAATGAGTAACAAAACACTTGCAACTACTGCAAACAATGCTTCAGTACCTTGAAGTTTATCTAAAATCTCTGTAATAACTGGTGAACTGGATACTCCAGCACCTTCAACTTTTTGAGGGTCTAAACCAGTTACAAACACATCTAATACTTCATAATCTCCAAAACCAGTTACATTATATTCTGCATACCATGTAGTATTTTCATTTTGAGCAGGACCTGATGCAAATGATGTATTTAATGAATTAGTTGGAATAATAGCCCATTGATGTAGAGTTCCATTAAAAGGACCTGCTACGGAGTTATTTGACTCTGCAGTATTATACCAAGGAGATGATGAATAAGTCATTGCACCTGTTACATTAAATGTCTCTGGAATAAAATCATAAATTGTAACAATTGCATCTCCTGGAGTTACTTGATTACCTCTATTATGAACATCAATTCTTACACTATATTGATCTCCACCTAAAGATGTAACATTTTTCTCAATTTCTAACCAATAACCAATAATTAAGTAAAGTTCTTTGATATAGATATCATTATCATTTACAGTAACTGATCTATTAACAAGTTGAGTTCCATCGTTTTGAATTGTAAAGTTAATATCCATCCAAACAATAGGTGAAGGTAAGTCTGAGTAATTAAAGAGCCAAGTATTTGATGCCCAAGGTGTTGATGTGTTAATTAACACATTTGGATAATAAGTAATATTTAAAGGAGCACCTGAAATTGGATCATTATCAATAGTGTTTGGATCAGTATATGAACCATTTACATTTCTCTGTGATACCCAAAATGTTGCTTCAGTTAAATTATATGTAATATTTGTATCTGTATTAAAAAATCCAGTTACATTCCAAGTTACATTTGATCCATATAAAACTGGATCTGCTGGAGAAATAATTTGTTTTTCAAATGAAATCTCTCCTTCTGATACTGCAGTAATATCAACAACTCTTAAGTGTGAAATTGTTTGATTTAATGAGTAAGATAATGTAGTATTTGATACTGAAAAAGCATCTGTTTTTGGAATATTGTAAGGGGTAGTAATGTTATAGGAAATATCTGTTCTATCTCCTAAATTCATACAATTACCAGCCCTAACAGTCCATGTTTGAGTTAAGTTATCTGCTGTGTGTGTCACATTAGTGGCATCCGTACCAGCAATTGAAGCAGGATCAAAGAGGAAATCTTGAGGTGATCCTGAAAAATCAACTGGTGTTGTAGTTTGATTTAATACAATATCATAAATACAAGTATTTGCTTGAAATGCTGCATTATCAAAAACATTCTCTAAAGTATCTGATAACCTAAATTCAGCACCTGCTAAAACTTTTGTATCTGAATATGCTGTGGTTAAATTTAATGGGGGTCTAACTGCAGTAGTATTTACAGTATATTCCCATGTTGAATTTTCACCAGAAGCAATTTCTGGAATATGTAACATAATATTTCCTGATGAAGTATCATTTACAACAAATGAACCATTTCTACCTGTGAAATATTGAGGTAAAGTCATATTCTCAGTAAAATCAAAGAGAACATAAATATCAGAAATAGTTTTTCCATTTGGGTTCTCATTTGTTACTGTAATATATCCAGTAATATTATATACTGATTGATTCTCATTTGAATCAGCCCAGATCCCAGTAGTAGCTTCAAGAGGATTGTATGTCACAACTTGAGTTACTTCTTCTTGTAAATTAATTCTAACTTGTTCTTGTGTTGCAAATACTAATGAAGGCACAATCATTGCAATCAAGAATGAGTAGATAATGAATCTCAAACTTTTTTTATTCATATATCAATTTTTTCTGAATTATTCATATAAATTTTATGTACTACTTATAGGTGACCTGAAAACGTCAATCAACAAATACTGAAAAGAAATCCTCTGCATTTCCTAAAAGTGTTCTTTGATAATGTGATTGTAAATCAAATGTAGAATTTATAGGCAATGAGAGGTCATAATAATATAATGTGTCTAAACCAACAACTTCACTAAAATCTTCTGGATTTGATGAAGAAATTCTACTAAAAGGAGAAGGAGAGAACTCTGCGTAAGTATAATTTTGCCAAAATCCAAAATTCTCAACACTAGAATTAATAATAATTGTATCATTTCCAGGCAAAATAATTGATTTAGATACTCTAACATGTTTATCTGGAAGTACATAAAAAACATGAGATAAATTCACCCTATTATCATAAGAATCATTTACTTCAACATATAAATCATATCTTCCAGTAGTTAGATTTCTATAACCCTCCCAAAGAGTTGAAGAAAGAGGAGATAAAGTATCATTGATAACAATTCCTGCAATACTATACCATGCTAAATCCAAAGGAAGAGTACTATCTAAAGTAATATTTAATTCATCCCCTAAAAAGATTTTCGAATTATTCAATGGAGAAAGTAATGTTAATACTGGAAGTGGTGCATTAATTTGAATTGTTCTAGATCCAGTACAGTTAATATTATCTAAGGAATCATTTGCACAAACTCTATAAGAATAAATACCATTTTTAATACCAGTGCTCCCATTGCAATAGTAACTAATTCCTGAATTAAGAGTACAACTAAGAGATAAATTCTCTCCTTCAAATTCTAACCATGCTGAATCAAAAGTTGTATCTTCAATAGATACATTAACATCAAATGTAGATATTGGATTAATCGAATTATTTGCAGGAGTAGGTGCTAAAAAATTAATCCTTGGAGGTTCGGATACTACAAAATTTCTAACACCACTTGTAACGATATCTCCATCACTATCATCACAAAAAATCTCAATTTGATGATTACCATCAGGAAAATTATTTACAAATGCCTCTAAATAATTGAAACTAGGATTTGACATAGTCACATTTGCTGCACCATTAAGAGAATAACCACACCACCCTCCAAAACCATAACTAGAAGTATCTAATGTAATATTAATTCGAAATGATTCTGTATTATTTAAAATCTCACTAGGGTTCAAGTAATTAATAATTAAAGATTGAATTGTAAATGGATATGAGTCATTAATAAAAGAACCATCATCCTCATTTTGAAGCACATTCCCTGATGCATCCGTTAAAGCAACATAAGCAGTATAATTACCTAGTTGAAAATTACCTGCAATAGAGTAAGTCCAAAAATCACTTAGTTGCCTAGCTTCTCCAGGATTGATAGAGATAGGATCAAAATTCAAAGTCTCAACAATACCTCCTGTTGAATTTTTAAATTGCTGTAAAAGATACGCAGTTAGTTGTCCTTCTCCATTATTTTCTACAATTGAAGGTGTAACATATTCTCTTTTAACATTTGTAAATTCTATTGAATCACTTTGATCCATATTTATTGCTCTAAATCTAATATTCCTTTGATTAGCATTTGTCCAAGGGTCCAAATATGTAGGAATATTCTTCACAATAACTTCACAGTAATGTGGATAAAATATAGTATCATCTAAATTACATAAAAAACTACCTGAATATGAAGTCCCATCAAAAATTTGTACTTCAATATCTGGGCTTGGATTCCCTAAAGTATTTGATCCCGAAGAATTATAATTAGTAATATTAAATCCAAGTTTAATTGCAGTAATTTTATCAACATCAGAACCAAAACTAGAATCAATAATATTCCAATCATTTTCCCAATCAACTCTTGGATTAAAGGAAATATTTACTGAATCTACTGTCCAACCATCCCTAACAGTATTAGCATTTGAGGTTAACCTAAACCTTACATAAGAATCACTTTGATCATCTAATTCTGGAAGAAGATAAGATGAAGTTCCATCTTGAAGCTCATAATCTAAACCACCCGTTCCAATAAGAGAATCTTGAAAATATACTGTCCAAGACCCTCCGGCATTATTTGAACCTTCAAAAAATGCCCTATCTGTAGTTGTACCATCTTGAAGTTCTAAAGCTCTCCAATATGTAGCTCTAATATTTGTCCTTCCAGTAAAGTCAAACAATGGAGATCTTAGCCATTGATTGGCATTATTATTATAATTGCCATTTAAATCAATGGCATAACAATTACCACTATCACAATTATTATTAAATGCAGTAGATGGCACCCCTCTTTCCCATTCATTTTGAGCACCTCCAGTAGTCCATCCTTGAACAGAAGAATCAAAATCATAATAAAAAAAACTTACATCTCCTTCCTCAGTGTATGTTGTCGTTGTAATATCCTCTACTTTATTGAAACTACTCAAATTCAACGATTCACCTAATTTAAAAATATTTTGTTGAGATTGGATACCAATAAAAGCTCTCACACCAACTACCTCAAAATTTTTTGTTGATGAAAAAGCAGGATTTGATGAATTATCTTCACCAATAATCACATATCTATAGACACCATCTTGCAAAGTATCTGAAAAATTAAATGCATACAAATCAGCTCCAATATTAGACATTAGATAAGTAGATTTAGAAAAATCTGGGAAAGTAACTTCAACTTGAACATTATCAACTAAAACATTATCAGTTACATTGGCAGATATAGTAGTTACACCACCAATTGAAAAAGTAGGTGAAGAAATTGACACATTTGTTATAACTGGAATAGTAATATCTGTGTTATTTGCCCTCACAAATAAAGTTCTCTCTCCACTATCTTGAGAAGACATCTGAAAATAATTTACAAGGCTTGATTGTCCTACACAGGAGATATTATACTCTCCAATCGTATTCTCTGTGAATGAATAAGAAGTTCTTCCAGAAGAGTCAGTAAAATTTGAACCCAATAAGACCCCATCTTGAAAAAATTGTACTTCAAGGCCAGAATAAGTAGTTGATGGAATATTTGCATCCACAAATTGGCAAGATATAGTAGTATTTATACCCTCATAACCAACATTTGGAATTAAATCTGTTTGATTAATTCCAAGTTCTGCAATAATATCAAAAGTTCTAGTTATGGAAGAATTTCCCCTAAGATTAAAGTAAAGGTCATTAGCACTTGTTTGAGAGATAGTTACAGGGCCAATAGATGAAAATAAAGAGGTATCTGAAGTATCCAAAGAAGTTAAAGTTGAATTTTGATCAACAGTATCAACTAAGTACTCAACTACTGAACCATCACCATTGTGAGTTAAAGATCCACTTTGAAGAGGTAAATCCCAAAGTACTGTTGAATTAATAATATTTCCTCTAATTACATTCAGATTATTTCCAACTGAAGTTCCATTCTCCAAATTCCATGAAAGTAAAATCGGAGCAACTTTATCTAATACTTCAAATTCAACATCATCATGGTCTCTGTATGTAGGTTCATGACAAATTCTATTTACAAATCCTTGGTATACAACACTCGCTCTTACATGATGAGCTCCAACATAATTTGTTAATGTTTGAGTTGTACAATATTGTTGAATTCCAATACATGCTGTTGCATCTCCTGTTGTTCCTGTCTGAAAAATAACATCTGAATTTGCAAAATCAGAAGCCCTACCTTTATATCCAATCGATGCCCTATCACCATTATATGCAGTATCACAAGTAACATCAATACATATTTCAATAGTATCTCCAACTCCAAAATAGGAGCCATTTAAATTTCTAACAATAATATCATCTACCCACTCATATTCTTTATTACCATCATTACAAGTAGTATCAATAGTCTGGTCTCCTGCTACCGGAGTATCCAAACCATCTCCTACTCTACAACCCGCACCACAAATACATGGAGATTCAGAACCACAAACTTGAGCAGCAGGATCAATTGCAAATAACCAAGAACGATTTTCATAAAATACTCTATTCTCATATTCAATCCAAGAGTTACCCAAGTAATAAAGATAAGGGGTAACTAGAGGTACTTGTGCGACATAATAAGGTTCAAAATCAGAAGTTATATTAAACCACTTCAAATACATTGTGTCATTTTCGCTATAATAAATATTAGCGTTAGTTTCATTAATTTCAAAATCAGAACTCACTACTTCAATTAAATCAAATTCTCCTACATATCTTGAATCAACATTTGATATATCAAAATCATTTCTAAAAGGTCCAAGCCAAGGATCAATAGTTACAGGAACATCCCTAATAATATCAAAAGGATAACTCTCAACAACATTAAAAAAAGAAGTAATATCTACAATCATATCTTCTAACTCTACCTGAGCATAAAGCGAATACTCTCCAATCTCATCAGTTAGAAGAGATGTTTCATACACACCAATATTTTCTGTTTTAAAAATTTGCCCTGATTGTGATGTTAGCACAAGAGTTTCATTTGAAGGTTTTGTAACCTCTAAAGTAATTTGAGCATCATCAACTAAAAAACCCCATTTATCTAAAACAACAATTAACATCTCAGATACTTCATTTTCTTTGTAAAGTGGTTTTTTTGTATTAATTGAAATCAAACCATAAGCAAAAGAATCCTGTTCAACTTCCTCCGAACCATCTTCATATCGAGTTATTTTCTCATAAGTGTAAATCCCTGGTTGTAATTTTCTCTGAGATAAAGACTCAGAATCATTTACTTCAATTAATTTTTTTCCTTGATCAAAATAAATTTTCTCATCCTCAAAAATAATTTCTTTATCTTTTTGAATAGAACTTCCCTGTAAGTCATTAGATTCGGAAATATTTGCTTCAATAATAGTTAAATTATTTTCTAAAAGAGGTTTTTCTAATAAAAATGATTCATTATTGGTAAAATTCTCAGCCATTCTAGTAAAACCCACAGAGAAATTAGTAATTTGATTACTTAAGTTATCTAAAGATTCAACATTTGTAAAACTAGGAATTTCTTTTTTAGATGGAAGTTTATCTTTAGATGATAATTTTACTTTATAAGAATTCATCTCTTGTGTTTCCCTATCTAATTTAGAAATCTCGTCCATATCTACTAAACCATCCTCTGAGACTTCCAATACTTTTTCTCTTCCTTGAAAATCAATTCCTATTACCTCATTACCTGAGGAATTAATTTTAACAATAGTTGATAAATTTTCTTTTACAACTTCCGTTTCTAAATCTTTAGAAAATAATACAAAAGAAGATGACAAAGTATCATCAGGCAAATATACTTGAACTTGATATTTACCAAATTCCAAATCTTTTGAGAGATTTATTGAAAAATCACACTCCAAATCACAAGCAATGACCTCATCAATTTTTTTACTAGGATTTCCTTGAGGAAATATTCTAAAAATAACATTTTCTTGAGCTCTTTCTAAGAAAAGAGTTCCTTCTAAAAAAGGAATCTCATAAGGTTTAACTTCCACGTTTGGATTTAAGAAAATACTATTATTAGATTGTTTTTTTTCTAAAAGAAAGGGAATTGATTGTAAATATCTATCTCCCTCATAACTTGAGTAAATATGTAATTGTAACTCTTCAAAAAAAACTTTTTTAATTGGCACTTTTACCTCACAAATATCTTGGTTACAATCAATTGACTCCGAACCTAACACTAAATTTTCTTTTCCATATAAAATTTCAAAGTCAAGCTCTAATTCTTCACCTACATTATTTTCAACTTCAACTAAAACAGAATAAGGAATTTTTTCATTATTAATATACGTGATTTTAGCATCAAAAATACCATCTGAGCTCAAATAAGAAATAGCTGAAAGAGAAGAAATAATAAAAATACTAAAAATTAAACTAAATAAGTACCATTCCTTTCTAATAAAGGGTTTATTCAATAAGAAAATATCACAATTCTCATTTATAAAATTATACTTTTTCTCAAAAATGAACAAAAAAATTATTGTGAATCAATAACAACCCCATCCTTCATCTCAATTACTCTATCAACTTGTTTTTTAAAGTCATCTTCATGAGTAACCATAACAATAGTCATATTAAATTTCTTATTTAAAGACCTAAATAAAGACATAATTTCCTGTGAATTTTTAGAATCTAAATTAGCAGTAGGCTCATCTGCAAAAAGAATTAAAGGTTTATTCATAATTGATCTAGCAATAGATACTCTTTGTTGTTGACCTCCACTTAGCTCAGAAGGAAGTTTTGAGAGTTGGTCTCCTAACCCTACTTCCCTTAAACATTCATGTGCTCTAGATCTTGATTCTTCTACAGACATAGAATCTGCAATACCAATAATTTCTAAATTCTCAGTAATAGTGAGTTCTGGAATCAAATTAAAATCCTGAAAAACATACCCCAAATACTTTAGTCGAGCATTTGTCTGTTCAGTACTTGTCATCTCAAGCATACTATGTCCATGAATAATTACTTTCCCTTCATTTGCTTGATCTAAAAGACCCATAATATAGAGCAAAGTAGACTTTCCTGAACCTGATGAACCAACTAATGCTACAAACTCCCCATATTCAATATCCAAATTTACTCCTTTTAAAATTTCAACTGAATTATTCTTACCAAATTGATAAGATTTTCTAATATTTTTTACCTCAATAAATGCCATGTTAATCCACCCCCCTTAAAACACTGACAATATTTTTTTTCACAGTTTTATGTGAAGCAAAAAATCCTCCAAAAAGAGAAGATACAATGATAATTAATGAAGAAGTTAATAACTCTAAAATTGTATATTGTGGATAAAAAAAACCCATTGGCAGTTTAATTGGATTTAATTCTAAATAAAGAGTCAACATAGCAAAACCAATAAAACCAATAATAATCCCAGCAATTGCATATAAAAGACTCAAAATAACATAAGATTTGATAATTGTTTTCTCCGAAATTCCCACTGCTTTGAGAATAGATAATTGTTTTTTCTTATTATTTACATTAATGTAAATAATGATAAAAATAACAATAAATGTTGAAAAAATTCCAATAACATTAGCTAACAAAGTAGTTATTTTCTGTGATTCTAAAATGGTTTCTGCTAGAGATAATTCTTCAAGTGAATCAATAACTTTCGCATTAATTCCCAAATTTGCAACTTGTACCTTAACATCTTCTTTAGTATAACCTTCATTGATCTTAATTAAAATTTCTGAAGAAATATCTTCATTAAAACCATAAACCTCTCTAAGTTCATCAATAGAAATTAAGAGATAAAAATCAGGAATCCAAAATAATGTATCCATAATTCCCGATACAGTATATGATTTTTCAACACCATTATCAAAAATCAATTTAGCTCTCTGACCTACCCTCAAATCTAAAGGTTCAAAACCTGTAGTTCCCTTAGCTCCATCAAGATTTCCTACTAATTCATCACCTAAAATAACCTCATCTCGAACATTTCTCCCCAAATAAGAACCCCTCTCAATTGATGAGTGGAACTTTGAAATATATCTCTCCTCATTAATATCAATACCTTTAATAACTGGAATAAATGAACCTTTATCATCAAACAATGAACCTGTTGCAGAAAGCCTAGGACTAGCAGCATAAACTGAACCCAAAGATCTAACTTTTTTTAAAATTTCTTCAGTCTCATAAATAAAAGTCTCTTCTTCTTTAGGTATAATTGTCAAATCTGCAAATGCATAGTCTATTAATTTCGTATTAGTTACATCTTCAATACCATTATTTAGAGAATTAAAAAATGATAAATTAATAAAAGAAAATGATAAAATACTCACTACTAAAAAAAAAAGCTTTATTGATGATTTTAAATTCTTTATTGCTAAAAAAAATGAGAGATTCATACTATATTACCTTCTTTTTACAAGTAACACTAAAATACCTACTACAAGTAAAACACCCACAACAATAATAGGCAAATTTGATTTTTTCTCAACCGGGAAAACAACTTCTTGAGTTGAAGTATGTTCTCCAAAGTCATCCTCATAACTAATTGTCAAAAATAGAGGTAAAGAACCACTAGTTTGTGGAGTTAATGAAAAAATAAATGGCAAATCTTCATTTTTATTTATAGTACCAAAAAATGCTTCTTTTTGTCCCATTACGTCTCCTTCTAAAGAAACTCTAACATTTTTAGCCTTACCTAAACCGTCATTTTCAAGCCTAATTGAGAGTTGTGTTGATTCACCTTCAAAAATTGCATCTTCTATTTCTAAATGTTGTAAAATAATATTTGCTCTATCCTTAACTTCCATACCAATAGTCTCCCTAACTTCATAGAGATTATTTTGTGAATCTTCATAAGTTAAAATAATAGGAAGAAGTAAATAACCTGACTCAACTGAAGAAGAAGATAAAAATCTCCCTTCAATAACTTGTTTTGAATTTACATCCAAAGTTCTTTGAAATAAAAAATTCTCATCTAACAAACCCAAACTAGAAGAGTCCGGAGTTAATTTAATATTTTTTGCAAGACCTGTACCCTCATTGATAATCTCAAGTGCTAAGTTAAATTCTGTCTCTGGAATTATCTCAACATCGTTTGCAACATTGAGAACTAAATTTGGAAGACCTGTAACTTGTACTGAAAAATCTCTTTCAACTGAGAGTGTTGAGTCATATTGGGTTGTAGCTTTAATTGTATAAAAACCTGATTCTAAAGAAGATTTTGCTGTTAAAAAAAAAGTAATGGTTTTAGAACATGATGTACACAATCGAGATTCTGAATCACTTTGATCATCACTTTTTAAAATAAAACTATCTCCAAATGTCAGACTAGTCCTACCTAAAATGATTTCATCATTACCTTCATTAGTTAATCTAAGCTGTAGCGTTACATCTTGACCAGGTTGAACTGGATTGGGTTCTATGGAATTAAGAGAAATCTGTGGTGCTGCTGAAAATACAGAAGCCATCATAAAAAAAACCATCAATAAAAACATATAAAATTTCATAAGATAACATGCAGATAAATTATATAATAGTATTTGCAACAACTAATGAGTAAAAAGAAAGAAACAAAAGTATTGTTTTAACTCAAAAAAACATATGTAAACATTTATATAATATTAACATAACTACCAATTATGACTAAGTTTAACTACAAAGAAGCATTTCAAAGAAATCTTGGTTTAGTAGGTGAAGAAGAACAAGAAATTATAAAAAATACTACTATTGCTATTCCTGGAATGGGTGGAGTTGGTGGATCTCATCTAATAGCCCTTGTTAGACAAGGATTTGAGAAATTCCATATTGCCGATATGGATGAATACGAAGTAAAAAATATCAATAGACAATACGGAGCTACAATCAAAACTATAAATAAATCTAAAGTTCTAACTATGAAAGAAAGAGCCCTTGAAATAAATCCAAATTGTAAAATCAAAGTATTTGAAAAAGGAATCAATAAAGAAAATATTGATATATTTCTCGAACATGTTGATATCTCAGTAGATGGACTTGATTTCTTTGAAGTAGATATTAGAAGATTATTTTACAATAAATCACTAAAAAAAAACATTCCACTCATAACTGCAGGTCCTATTGGATTTAGCGTAGCATCGTTAATCTTTGATCCAAAAAGCAAATATAATTTTGATACTTACTTCGATATTGATGACTCTACAAAATATATAGACAAACTATTAAAATTTGGTGCCGGACTAACACCTTCATTACTTCAAAGACCATACATAAAAAAAATTTCTCTCAAAGAAAAAAAGGGACCCTCCTCAATTGGTGCTGTAAATATGTGTTCTGGTTTTGTAGTTATTCAAACTCTAAAAATTATCCTCGATTGGAAGAATGTTAAATATGTACCATATTACCACCAATTTGATGTGAGAAGAGACAAATACATATGTAAAAAAAATTATTGTGGAAACAAAAATCCTATTCAAAAGATAAAAATAATGGTTGCTAAAAAACTATACAATAAGTGAGATACTTTTTTACAACTAATAAGTTTCACTCAAACTACTTATATAATGTATTTAAAATGTGGATATGGAGACTCTCAAAGAACTCTATTCACAAATGGAATCTTACCAAGCTGGTAAATATTCTTATTTCGCAGACGTACAAGCTCTTGAATCACTCAAAGAGAAAGCATATCAAGAATCCGATTATGCTACGCTAAAAAAATTAACAAAATCTCAGTTAAGATTAGTAAATAATTTCAAATCATCATTGTATGGTACATATAAACAAAACCTTGATTACAAAGAAGAATATGCAGTTTACAAACAATATGCTAAAAAATTAGGATATAAAGTATATGCATACTATCAATACAAAGCAGTAATGCTTGCCTATGAAGTATACGGATATGAAGCAGGATATTACAACTATGCAACTCTTGCTAAACAAAATGAATATGATGTAGTTGAATATGAGAGTTATTGTGAAATTGTAGAAACTTATTATGAATATATGTATGAACAAAGATATCAAAGATATCTAGAATACATGAAAGTTAATTCTTATGAAGCTCTTTCATATGAAGATTATTCCTATGTGATGGAAGCTTACTCATATTATGGATATTATGAAGTAAAATCAAAAGAATATTATTCATATTATCAAGAATATGCTAAAATGAAAGGATACTCCGAAGTATCTTATGAACAATATTATTATGCAATTAAAGCATATGATAATTATAAATATGAAATCGCATATCTAAGATACCAAGCTTATGCTTCAAAAGATTCTGCTCATTACCTAGAATATGAAACATACAAAAATGCAGTAAAAAGTATTGGATACTCATATGAATACAGCGGTTACGACTACTATAAAAACTACATCTCAGGATATGAAGGAAACTACTCAACAGCATACAAAGATTATGCATACATGTATTATTCCTATTACAATTATGGAGTAGAAGCTGGATACCAATATTACAAAGAATACAACGAATATTATGGTTATGCATATTTAAGTTATGAACAATATGAAGAATATACTGAGTATTATGCTAGTTTAAGTTACAAAGAACTCTACAACTATTATGCTAGTCATTATCAATATTACAACTACTATGATGTTAGTCAAAAAGCATACTATGAAGCATACTCCTACTATTATCACTACGATGCTAAATATGATTACAGTAACTACTACAAAAATTACTATGAACATCACTACTATTCAAATAATGCTCAATACTATGCATTAAGTGTAGATTATGTATTAAACACACTATACTATATTTCAGAAGCTCTAAATGCACAATATTCATATTACTCATACTTATACAATATGAAATACGAAGCAGGATCATATTACTATGATGTGGCTTACTCATATTATGCTAAATACGCAGAAGAAAAACAGTATTATGTTATGACTGAAAATGATTATTACAACATGGCATATGCTCTGAGATATTACTATAATAAAGGGGGATATGATTACGGATACTATTTATCATACCAAGAATACTATGATTTAATGCAATCTTATGGATATAATACGCTTGTTGAAAAAGATTATAACGAATATGTTGAACTTGCTAAATCCTATGATTATGAAGATTATTACCAATATGTTTCAGCTCATGTATATTATGGTTCATATGAAAAACAAAATGAGAGTTATGTTAACTACTTACTTGGTAAATTTTCAAATCTCCTTGCTAAATCTAAAGAGAGTGGATCAGAATACAGTGAGTATTACTCAAACTTAGCAAAATCCCTCTACTCTAAAAAACAAGAAGTAGAAGGAGCTCTAAGTGCATATAGAACATATGCAAATTATTATTAGAGAAATCTAATTTTTATTCTTTTTTCTATATAAGTAATTCATAACATTTATATAATACAATACCCCACATTCTCTATGAAAAATAGTTCTTCAACTTGGCTTCAATGGTGTCAAGAATATAAAAAAGCACCCTATACACCCAAAGTTGCACTAACCCATAAACTCTTTATAATACACAAGTCACTTTCAAAAGTTGCAAATAAAAGAGAAGTAAACATTGAGACAATTGAGAGACAAATAATTCAACTTATCGTAAAAGGTCTCATCTCAATAGATGAAGTCGTTGAAGAAGGAGTAAAAAAAGAAGTGTTAGATGTACTAGAAAATGAAAACATAACTAAACTCTCAGAAATAAAAGAAAATATAGATAAAAATATCTCTTGGTTTGAAATAAAAGCAGTAATAGCTTCAACAGGAATAGAGGCTTAAAAAAATAAAAAATTATTCTACTTGTAGAATAACTGTATCTTGAATAGTTTCTCCAGTTAATGCTAAATCTTTATGATCATTAGTATTAAGAGTAACTGTAATTTCATTATGACCTTCAAGTTCCCCTAAATAATAGCTACTTGAGTAAAGCCTTGAGATTTTTTCTCCATTAATATAGAGGTGTGCATGTCCCCTAAAAACATCTAATTGGTTATCTTCAAAATTATGTGTTGAGACAAATTCAAAATTAGTTGTATCAATTTCTAAGTTATATCCTGATTTAGAATCTTCATGAACTGAAATCTCAATTGTAGGAGCCATCTCAGGAGATACTTCTAATTGTTCGTGAGAATGAATGTCATGACTATGAGTTGAATGATCATGCATATCCTCATGACTCTCGCTTGTGGACTTACTTGTCCCAATAGTAAAACCAATAATTAAACCAACTAAAACACTAATAATAATTATAGTAGATGTTGAAATAATAGGTGATTGATTTGAGGTAGATTGTTGTTTACTTCTCTTTACCATAATGAAGAAATAAAAAAAGCAATTTAAAAATATTTAGTATTACTTACCAGATTGTTGAGACATTTGTTGGAGTTTTTCTTTAAGTGAATTTGCCAGTTTTTCTAATTCAGAATCAGAAAGTGATTCTCCTTGAACATCAAAGTTAAGTCCATCCCCAGAATATCTTGGAATAATATGCATCATAAAATGTTGTACTTGTTGACCTGCAGCACCACCATTTGCCATGTACATAGTAACGTCCTGAGCAGAAAATGCTTCTTTTAATAAATCACTCAAATACTTAGAAATTACTGACAGGTGGCCTAAAATTTCATCTGGTACCATCGGCATCATCATATAATGCTCTTTTGGCATCAAAAGAAGATGGCCATTAGTTGCAGGATTAATATCTAAAATCGCCATACAGATATCATCTTCAAAAACAACTTTTCCTGGAATTTCTCCCTTAATAATTTTACAGAAAATACAATTTTCTTTCATCATCTCAATTCTTTTTTGAATTTCTTCCTGACTTAGTTGTTCTTCTCCTGCCATTATTATATAAAATAAAAAATACAATATTTAAAAGTTTGTACTACCTTAACAAAGAGTTATGGTGTTGATGAAAATCTTCTTGAATTGATTGTGGAAAAACTTCCAAATATTTTAAAATAACTGAATTTCTTAACTCTGATGTGACTTTGAAAGAAAATCTATTTTTCTTTTTAATTTTCTCATCTAACACATCAATATTTTCAAGCAATTGATTTAAGGTTGGAAGTGACTTTGGAAAAATATTTTTTGATAAAATATTAAAAATTTGAGATTCTTCTGAAGATAAATTACTTTTTAATTCATTTAATTTTTTTCTATTAAGATAATTTACTTTCTTACCTTCTTTCTTAATTTCCACTTTAAAATTTACTCATACATGCTGAACAAATATGAGTTTTTTCTCCCTTATATCTACATTCTAAAACTGGTCTTTTCTCTTCTGTTGCTCCACAATTAAAACAAACAGGTTCTTTTATGGATGAATTCTCATTAAGTACACCAGTCCTTAATCCCGAGTCTCCTGTCACACTTGTCTGAGTACTCTCTTGCACGCCTGTTTTTCCAAGTCCCGTCTGGTCTCCTTGAAATACACTTTGAACTGCAAGATTTTCTGCTTGGGGAGATGATGCTAAACCAAGTTCTTCTTTTGCTTCTTGAGATACTCTCTCAGGAGTCCATTTAGGTTCAAATGTAAGAACTAATTCAACCTCATTTACTCCAGGTGTTCCTTCAATAGCTTCTCTTATAATCATTTGAAGATAATCTGCAGTAGGACATGTGGGTGATGTCAAAGACATTACTGCATATACATCATTATTTTCTTTAATAGTAATTTCATAAATTAATCCTAAATCATACACATTAATTGGAATTTCAGGGTCATATACTTCTCTTAACTGTTCAATAATTGCTTCTTTTAATTCACTCATCTAATAATTAACAATTGTTAATAATTTAAATACTTAATCAAAGAATATTAAAGAATAAAGACAAATTACTCATCCTCATAGAATCTCGTAATTCTTTGCTTACCTCCAAATCTTTCAAAGTAATGAAGAGTCCCTGATGCTGCATAGTTTTCCCACTCTGGATTTTCTTCAACAATCATAGATCTTAATGTTGTAGCACTAATGTCAATGAGTGGTTCTTCTATAATTTCTTCTGGTTTTAGAGTTTGATAACCAAATTCTCCAAAAACATCTTGAACCCACTTATTTCCTGAAACTATTTTTGTTCCAGCTCTCAATTGAGCATTATCTAATATATAATGAATCCAATCTTGATCTTCATTAAAATCAGGCATATGGATAAATCTGTAATTACTTAGTCCTTTATCATCTAATGATTTTCTAAGCATCATCTCTCTCTCAACGGAGTAATATGGATTTGATTTATTGATGATATTTGCACTACCAATTCCAATAATTACTTCATCTACCATTGAGCATGCTGCCTCAAGCATTGATATATGTCCTCTGTGAGGCGGCTGAGTTCTTTGAGGGATAAATAATGAAGTTTCTTCATGTCTTAATTTACTTGTTCTTTGTTCTATACCTTTGTCTTTCCAAACCATAATAATTCTACGACTTGTATTTTATTTATACACTTTTGACAAAAATTTGTCATTAGAGTTGTACTTTTAGAAATATATTTAAGTAAAAGATACGATATAAGTCTATGGTATTAGATTTAACAACAATTGAGAAAATTAAAGGACTTGTATATCAAAAGCCACAATCAATCAATAGTATAGCTTTAGCATTAGGAAAAAATTGGAGAACTGCAGATAGATATGTAGAAGAAATAAAAAAGAAAACTGGGACCATCAAAACAATGACATTTAGAGAAGGAACACGTGGTGCTCTAAAAATTGTATACTGGAATAATACTGAGAAAATATACTCAACAGATATTCAAGAAGAATTATTTAAAAAAATTGAACTTGGAATTAATAAATCTGATTTCTCGCCATTTGAAATATATCAGTATGTAGATCCACAAAAACGAGAAGGTTTTTATGAAGAAATAAAACATGAAAAAAATTATAATTATAGAATCGAAGATCTCATCCCCTACATTGAAACATCTGAGAAAGAAATTAGTATTTTTGCTGGAAATCTCGCATTTATACATTTAGAACATAATAAGAGAAAAATAATTGATTATATACATGATGCAATTCAAAGAGGTGTATTAATCAAAGTAATCTCATCTATCAACTTAGTTGATCTAAAAAATATTGAATTACTGTTATCTTTAAATCAAGGATTAAGAGAACCATTAGTTGAAATAAGACATAGTATTATTCCATTAAGAGGATATATTTTTGATACTAAAATACTTCGTTTAGGAGAAGTAGCATATGGACAAAAAAAAGAAGGTCAAGTTCAAAATACAATTGCTAACTATTATGAAATCAGAGATGAGATGTGGGTTGAATGGATTGAAAAATTATTTTGGAAAAAATTCCAACAAGCAATCCCTGCGAAAAAAAGATTAGAACATATCAACTCACTTAAAAAGTTGTAATAGATAATTCCGATTTAATTAAATCTTCTATCTCTTTAACTGAATTAATAAGATAATACTCCTGTTTTGGCTGTAGTAAAATAATTGAACCTCTAGGAGAACAAAATCCTAAACACTTAGTCTGTGTTAGTTTAACATGACATGAAATTTGAGATAATTTTATTCTAATTTTTAAATTTTTTAATTCTTCCAAATCAATAGTTGGGCCACAGCTAGGCTTCGAGGTTTTTTGTCCATTTTGTGTTTCACCTCTGTCATTAACACATACAAAAATATGAAGTAGTGGTTTTTCAATGTTTAATTTTTCCATAAGAAATTAAAGGTGTTGATGTTTAAAAATCAATTCATTATCTTTGGATTTTTCTTAAGAAAAAACTCTAAAATAAAAGGAAATAATAATGTAGTAATCAAGGCAGTAATTACTAAAATTGAAAATAAAAGTTCTGAAATTAAATTTGCATGAAGTGCAACTAAAGCAAGAGCAATACCAATTGCACCACGAGAATTCATACCCCAAGAAATCAAATGAAGTTGTTTATTAGAAAATGTTGTATGAGATTTTGCCAAAAATGTTCCAATAAATTTTGAACTAATACCAACTAACAAAATTACTGCAAAAAGAAAGAGATCTGACTTCAAAGAATCAAAAGTGAAATTTAAACCCAAACTTATAAAGAAAAAAGGGACAAAAAAATTTGCAAATAGAAATTCTGTTTTTTTTGTAATATGATGTTCCAAAAAAAAATGTTGAGTTGTAAGACCTACGATAAATGAAATTAAAATTCCTGCTAAGAGAAGATATTCAAAATATTCATTAAAGCCTGAAAAAAATAAAATAACGAAAAAACACACTAATGTGAAAATATTAACAATAAATCCTCCTGCAAGAAGTGCAGATGCTACTTTTGTTTTTATTAAATTAAGCTCAATAAATTCCCTTGCCTTAGAACCTTCTGAAGATACACATAAGCAAAGCCCAATAATAATTGATTCAATAAATGAAAAACCTAACATAAAAAATACAAAAAATGAAAGAGCTAACGTTATTGCAAAATTAAAAATTGAGAGCTCAAATGCATCATGTTCCTCCTCAATGAGTGTTTTATATGAAGATTCAAGACCTGCTAAAAACATAAGTGATAATAGACCAACATGCCCTAAAATAAGAATTGTTTCTTGTGCTCCTTGGATAAAAAAGATACCAAAATTAGTTGAACCAAAAATAAGTCCTAAAAGAATAAGAGATACAACTTTAGATATTTTTAACTTCCTCAAAAGATAAGTAAATAAAAAAGAAATAATAATCAAGGAAATTAAAACTAAAAATGTTTGCATAGCAGAATCGCTAAAAAAATCTATTTAGTATTTAGTTTAAATTAAACAGGAGTTAAAGAAATTACAATAAAATAAATCCTAAACCTATAAGCATTAAGACAACAGCAATTATTTTTCTCATCATATGTTTTTCATGAAATAGTAAGCCACCTCCAATTGCTGAAAATAATGTAGATGTTCTTCTAATAGGAATTAAAAGAGAAAGGAGTACTCCTGGAATTGCTAAAGCACTTAAAATAATTAATGAATCAACAAATCTAATAATTCCTATTGAAAATGTTTCTGGCTCTTTTACCATTTTTTTGAGTCTATCTTTAAAATTTCCTTTCACAATAAAATAAATAGAAACTAATGCAAACACACATACTGAAGTAAAGTACATATTAGAATAAACACTCATTCCTGTATCTAATAGAGTCTTGTCTAATATTGAAGTTAAGGACATCATAGTTAGGAGTAAAAATGCATATACAAAAAATTCAGATGGTTTTCTAAATAATTGTTTAAAGTGAAATTCATGAGGTTCTGATTTTGTATGATGGTGATGATTAACTTCTAAAATATATGTTGCAACAATTGTAATTAAAATACCAATAATTTGAAAAAAACTTACATGTTCACCTAAAATTGTTGATGTGAAAATAAGTAAAATAATAGGAGACAAGTTTGCAAGAGGAGAAACTACAGATACCTCGTATTTTTTCATCAAAGAAAAATAAACAATTGCAACTCCTGCAACAATAAGTCCTTTGAATAAAAAAATATAAAAATATTCATAAAAAAAAGTAAAATCAATAAAAGGGAAAAATACCAACAAAATAATTAAAATATTAAAAAGATGTTGCTCAAACATAATTTGTGTAGGAGAAGTGTCATATTTAGTTAGTATTTTTTTAGAGATAATATCTGCCAAAGCATAAGTAATTGCAGATAAAAATCCTAGTAAAATCCAAAGTTCCATACCATAGAAGTCAAAGAATTCTTTTTAAATAAATAGTATTTAAATTAAGTAAAAAATTAAAAAAATTAGCTTAAAAATAGAAAAAAATTTATTAAAATAATTTCAATTTAATGCTACTTTAGTCTAACAACTAAATTATCTATTTCTTAATTTTGCTAAAAGTCTTAAAATTTCAAAATATAACCAAACTAATGTAACAAGCAGAGCAAATGCACCATACCACTCCATAGCCTTTGGTTGGTTATTTGCTATTTGTTTATCAATTAAATCAAAATCTAAAAGTAAACTCAGCGCAGCAATAGTTACAACAAAAAGTGAGAAACCAATACCAATCAAACCTGATTCATGAATTTGAGGAATAGTTGATCCAAAAAAACCCATTACAAATGAAATTAAGTAAACAATAAGTATCGCTCCTATTGCTAAAGTCATAATTGATCTAAATTTTTCAGTAACTTTAATAATTTGATTTCTATACAACACAACCATTAAAACAAAAACTGCTAAAGTAAGCATAATTGCTTGTAGTACAATCCCATTATACATTGAATTATACAAACTAGAAACCAAACCTAAAAATAAGCCTTCAACAATTGCATACACAGGAGCTAAAAATGGAGACCATAGGGGTTTAAATGATAACGTAATTGCAATTACAAAACCAATGATTAAGGTCCCAATTAAAATTGGAAATAAAAGAGCTGTACTAATTTGAGTCCAACCAATATACGCAAACACTAATAACAAAGACAATAGTAAAGTTATTTTTTGCGTTGTTCCTTCAAGCGTCATTACATTACTTCTAGAAGTTGAATGTGACACTCTATTAAAACCACCCATTGCAGGGTTTGAACTTTTTGTGAGTTCCATGTAGATATAT
>CAKZOW010000015.1 GCA_937138345.1 uncultured archaeon
TTATGTAAGATGAAAAGAGCATTTTTATTATTACGACTTGTAATTTTGAGTTTTGTGAGTTCTTATGCTGATCAAAATATTACTAGTTGTGGTACTGTGATTACTACTGCAGATAATTATTTTTTGAATCAAAGCATTAATACATCTTCAGGAACTTGTATTGAATTTCAAGCAGGAGCATCAGGTTCAACACTTAATTGTCAAGGATTTTCTATAAATAATACTGGAAGTGCAAATTATGCAATAATTTTGGATGCTTCTCATATGTATTTGAATAATTGTAAAATCAGTAATTTTGCTTATTATTTGGATATGGATAATGCTGGGGAAAGTAACTATATTGATAATTTCACATTTACTAACATATCGTCGGGAGTCTTTATTGATGGAAATAATCATACTATTAAGAATTCATTTTTTAATAAAACAGATAGGCTTTTTATTTCAAATAGTGCTTATAACACAACTTTAAAAAATAATACATTCATTGAATGGTCATATATTGAGAACAGGGGATCAAATGGGTTTTTTGATTCATTGTATTTTGACCCCATCCAATATAATTCCATGATATTGCCTATGCTAAGTGTTGGTTCAGATGCAGAATATAATCATTATTCAAATTTAATTTTTAGAAAAGATGCAGAAATGAATTTATTTTTTGATCGTATACGTCATAATACTTTTGAGAATATTTCATTTGACAATGGAACTTTTTCAGTAAATCTTCATTATTTTAACTCTAGAAATAATACTTTCAAGAATATTTCAGGAAGTAATTTTTCTATAAGAGAAGGATATAATTTATCATTTGAAAATTTGAATTTTCTAAATTCTCACTTGGTTGTTAGTCCGTTTGGTTCACCAACTGTTTTAGATATTAATTCAAATGTGTTTATAAATTCAAACTTGGGAAATTTAGAACTTGATTATGCAGTAAATAATTCTTTCATTAACACTTCGTTTACAAATATTACTTCTTTTAATTGGTCCCAAACTCCAAATTTTTTTGAAAATAATTCTTATGCTCAAGGTATTGTTAATTCTTCAGGATGTATTATTGCAGCTCAACCAGAAATAATTTGTGATACTGGCAGTTGGTCTGTGTTTAGTCCTATTGTTAGTACACCTCCCTCTACTGGTTCTTTGTTTCCTGTGTTTGGGTTAGTAAATATTTTGATTATATTTGGAAGTTTATTTTTATATTTTATGTAACATGAAAAGAATATTATTATTGTTAGGACTTGTAATTTTGAGTATTGTGAGTTCTTATTCTGCTTTGTCAGTTAATAATTGTAGATCAATTGTTGAGAGTGATTTAGACCCAGATCGAGAAATTTTACTTACTCAAAGTATTGATTTTAATGGTTCTGGTACTTGTTTTGATATTGAACCAAATGATATTTCTTTTAATTGTCAAGGAAATTATATTGATGGAAATGATACTGGGAATTTTATGTTTTTTTCAAATACTTCTAAAGATTATACTAATATTTCAATTACTAATTGTAACTTAATTAATATGAGTATTTTGGGAGCTTCTTTTGAAGACTTGACTTTGGAGTTATCAAATTCAAATGTTAGTTATGTTGAAAGGGGTTTTGGTTCTGCAGTAGGAACTGAGGAAATTATATATACACAAGTAAACTTTATTGAAAAATTAGTTCCAGTTTCTTCTTGTGGTTCAATTCTAACAAATTATCCTTTTAGTTCATCTTATTTAACTCAAAATATTTCCAATTTAACTCTTGGTGCTGGGCAGGCATGTATAAGGTTAGTGTCAGGTTCACTTGATTGCCAGGGACATACGATAGAATCAAATATTATTGGGGTTTCAACTGATGAGATTAATAATTCTTTGAGAAATTGTAATATTAAGAGTGGTTCTTTTGGATTTGAGATGTCTTTTTCAAGTAATGATTTAATAGAAAATATTATTATTGAAGATGCTTCAAGTTTTGGTTTTGATATATTGGGAGTCACAAATAGTATTTTTAGAAATATTACTATTTTGCCTTTACCGCCCGTGGCTGATGGATTTTTTATTAGATCTTCTTCACATAATAACCTTTTTGAAGATATTGTTATCTACAATGCAACTGATGCATTTTCTGTTGGTACAAGTGATAACAATACATTTAGAAATATTATTGTTCACGAGGCACTTAATAATGCATTTTCAATAAATTCATTAAATACCACAATAGAAAACTTAGAAGTTCTTGATAATTCAAGAGTTACTCTACTTGATGATTATACAACAATTTCAAATTCAAATATTTCTTCTTTATATTTCGTATCAGGTTCCGAACATTCATTAATTCAAAATTCTTATTTGAGTAACTTCTCAGATATTATCATACAATCAGGAAATTGGTCTGATTATAATATTACTTTTCAAGGTAATACATTTTTAACAGGAACTGCACCGGCTAACGAGTGTTTTGATATTCCATATAATACTACTTGTAATACTGCTTTTGTTCCTGTTGTTAGTTCAACTTCATCTACAGCTTCTTTATTTCCAGTTTTTGGGTTAGCAAATATTATAATTATATTAGGAGGTTTATTTTTATATTTTATGTAAGATGAATAGAGTATTGTTATTGTTAGGACTTGTAATTTTGAGTATTGTGAGTTCGTATGCTGATCAAAATATTACTAGTTGTGGTACTGTGATAAATTCAGTAGATAATTATTTTTTGAATCAAAGCAT
Source organism: uncultured archaeon (assembly GCA_937138345.1). Classification (GTDB taxonomy): domain Archaea; phylum Nanobdellota; class Nanobdellia; order Woesearchaeales; family UBA583; genus UBA583. The sequence continues at coordinate 2,717 of CAKZOW010000015.1, forward strand.
TAATACATCTTCGGGAAATTGTATTGAATTTCAAGTTGGAGCATCAGGTTCAACATTTAATTGTCAAGGTTTTGATTTAAGGGATTATGGTAGTGCAGCTCATGGTTTAATTGTAGATGCAAACAATATGGTTCTTTCGAATTGTATTATTAGGGATTTTAACACTTTTAATGTTGATATTTCTGCAGATAATATAACTTTTCAAAATACTACTTTACTAAATGGGGTTTCAGATTTTTCAGGAGTTGATAATTCAAGATTTATAAATAATACTTTAAATTATGAACATCTTAGATTCGGGAGAAATAATAATTTATTTTCAAATAATACAATCCTAAATGACTCTATTATTGATTTTATAAGTACTCCTTCTTTTTCAAACTTTACAGATTCTTTTTTTAGTAATAGTGTTCTTAGTCTAGATGCAAATACTCAAAATAATAATTTTATAAATCTAGTAATGGTTAATTCTACAATTGAACAGTTAGGAATATTTAATACAATTACTCAAAACACTTTTGAAAATATTACTGGTAATGTGAATTTAACAGCAAGGAATCTTTTTAATAATACATTTACTAATGTTGATTTTGATTATATCCAAATAGTAAATACTCCAGTTGAAAATAATACTTTTTCTACTTCATCTATTAATAATATTACTTCTTTTAATTGGTCTCAAACTCCAAATTTTTTTGAAAATAATTCTTATGCTCAAGGTATTGTTAATTCTTCAGGA
>CAKZOW010000016.1 GCA_937138345.1 uncultured archaeon
AAAGAAAGAGTTCTACCTAACTTTTATGCGTTATTACAATCCATTAATATTAGAACTTGAAAAAAAATTTTCTAAGATTAAAAAGCAAAATAAAAAAAGATTTTTATCTGGTCTTTATCAAGAGCTCTTTACAAGAGATAAAGATACAACACAATATAGACAATTGTTTGATTCTTTATCTTTGGAGAGAAAAGAACAATTTATTGGATTTTTTATGGAAGAATTAGATTCTGTATCTCTAAGAGATCTTTCTACATCACTAAAAAAAAGGAATCCTTCTATAGAGAAGATCGAAATTAGGGGAGAGATTGATGGTAAATTACATTGTCTTAAAACATGGAAAAATGTTAATCCAAATAAAAAGTTAGAAGATCATTTAGATCAACATCAAACTACAGGAGATGAATATAATGAACTTTCATATATGTTTAATCTTATGAAAGGAAATGTTAACTATGTTGAAATAAAAATTGGAGAAGATATTTATGGTGGTGAAGCATTAGATCAAATGCAACAATTAAGCGAACATACATTATATGTTAGAGAAAATTTAAGTAAACTTCCAAAAAAGTATGATCCTAATGACGATTCACAAACAAAGATTATGCAGTTTTATGGGAGAAGACATAATATTGGACCTATGGTTAGAATGTATTTATATGATGCAGGTTTTAGATTAGAAGATTATTCTGGATTAGAAAGGTATCATCTAAGAAAGACAATAAAAAAAATGATTCGACATGATTATAATTTACTAACACAAGTTGATGAGTATTTTAAATCAAATAAATCCACAACACCTCAATTGCCCTCTTCACTATTGAAACTAGTTCAACAATGAGTGGGTTTTTGCAATATTATTTTTTATAAATTCAAAGTCTATCTTCAATTTCTTTTAGTTTAGTGAATATATTTACAAAAAAGAAGAGAAATTGTAAAATGTTACATTATTGAGTTCCATACCTATCTATTAGGTGAGGTAGAAGACAGTTTTCAATACCTAAATTTTTTGGAGTGTTTAATCTAATTATAGCTAATGCATCAATTTGAGGATTTTCTCTCAATTCTTGTTTAGCTAGTTGCTCTGACATTATACCATATCCATTTATTTTTTGATACTCTTCAAAGGAGTTATCTTGAAAATTTAATTGATAGAGCATGTGAGGGTTAGTGTGTGTAAAAAGAATATATGCTTGGTGGGATCCTTCTCCTGTAAATTGGTTTTTTGTAGTTAAATCTAATTCAACCATTGAATGTAGAGCATCTTTTTTTTGATTGTATCTTTGTCGTAGTTCATTTAGTCTTACAGATAAATCTTCTAATCTATCTAGATCTACATCATCTCTATTAATATTGTTGATAATTTCTTCGTCTGCAATGTCTAGGTTAAATTCAACTCCTCCTAAATTCCACTCTCTAAGAGTAGATTTTGTAGTATTTAATAATACTTCTATTTTGTCTTCAATTGATGTCATAATATTGAGAATATACGTATATTTATATGCTAATTGCTTTATGTTTTTATAACATCTGTGACTACAATAGTTAATATATTAAAATCTAAGAATAATATAGTATTTAAGTTAATTAAAAAACTCGAAGTTATAGCAAAGCAGCTCAGAGTTAGGAATTTTTAGAATAAGAAAAATCCCAATACTAACATCAAAGAAACTAAAATTCCTCCAAAAGGAAATAATGAAGATAATAATTTAGAATTATTTATACGCTTTATCCCAGTGTAAAATATCATAGAAAACAATTTTGTTTTTTTCTAAATCAACTCTAAAAAGTAATATGTAATTATCAGTTAAATGAATTCTTTTAAATTCATTTTTTGGAGATTTTAAATTTTTATAAGTAGAGATAGAATCTTTATTGTGAGATATAACTTCTTTTAACTTTTTTTTAAAATTTTGAACTAGAATTTTGTCTTTTTTTGAGAGTTTTTCTAATTTCTTCCTTAAAATATCAGAGATATCAAATTCAAACATTTTCCTATAATTCAAGTAGAGAATCTAACTCTTCTAAACTCATAGTTCTATTTTTATGCTTTTTTTCATGATTCTCAACTAATTCATCTAATTCTTTTAGATATTTCTCATTAACTTGGGGTTCAACAAATTCCTCTCCAAATTCTTTTACAAACCTATTTAATGCATCTTCTCTATTTTTTAAACCATATTTTCCTTTAACAACATCTAAAACTCTTGTTGTATATTCATCTAAATTAATTCTTGCCTGTGTCACAATTTATCACCCATAATCATATTATGTGATTAAAATATATAAAACTATGTATTTTGACATAAAAAATAATTATCTTTGTTGAGGTAATGGTATTTTTAGTAAATCCTAGATTGGAAATATAATAAATTTTATCTATGGGTCCAAGTATACCATTTTTTATTAAAAAGAAAATCCCAATAAATTTTAGAAAAGTATTGAGCATATTATAAAAAGAATTAGGATTCTTCAAGGAGTATGAATTTATAAATGTTATAAGTTTTGTGACTACAAAATGTTAAAAAATGGAGTATATTAAATGTATGTCGAATTGAAAACATGCAAATAATAACTTTAAAGTTACTTATACTAATATTTTCTTGTGATTAAAAATGTTGAAAATAAGTAAAAAAAGAAAAACTATTGTGACTACAATATGTAAAATTTGAAAATCCGTATATTATTAAAACAACACTAAATGAGTTTTTTCTAATAAGTTTGAATCTAATTTTTTTAATTAATTAATATACTATAATAATATTAGGTAGCACAATAGTATTTAGTTTTGTTTATATTTAGGTCTAAAAAACTATAAAAATATATTATTGACTCTAAAAAAGATGGAAAAAGAGAGTATAATGTTTATTGTAAATAACTCTAACTCTTCCTCAAAACTTCTTTCACTTTCTCTTCCAATTCTTTCTTATCTGGCAAATACAATTTATACCTTGATGCAAATAATTGATTGTTATCTAAAGGTAATGTGTATTCAACTACGGAATCTTTCTTATCTAAGCATAAAAGGATTCCTATAGTTTTATTTTCATCTTGGGATTTAATTTTTCTATCATAATAGTTAACATACATTTGTAATTGTCCTAGATGCTCATGTTTTAATTCTCCAACTTTAAGCTCAATTATCACAAAACATTTTAGAAATCTATTATAAAATACTAAATCAATATAGAAGTAAGTACTATCTAAAACTATCCTCTCTTGTCTAGATACAAAAGAAAATCCTTTCCCTAATTCCAAGATAAATTTCTGTAAGTTATCAATTAGCTTTTGTTCAAGGTTACTCTCAGATAACTTTTCAATATTATCCAGACCTAAAAATTCAAAGATAAATGGATCTTTAATTAAATCCTTACCTGATTCAATAACATGACCTTTTTTTGATAATTCTATAACTCCCCTTCTATCTCTTGAGAGTGCAATTCTCTCAAACAAAGCAGAATTAATTTGTCTTTGTAATTCACGAACAGACCAATTTTGAGATTCAATTTCCTTAATGTAAAAATCTCTTTTTATCTTATCATCTATCTTTAAAAGTGTGCGATAATGTGACCATCCCAATTTCAGAGACAGTGTTTCTGATTTTGGAAATATTATATATAAATTCCTCATCTTTAGTAAATTGTCTGATGAGAAACCTTTACCATATTGCTTACTCAACTCTTTAGATAACTCTTTAAGTAACCCTTTTCCATACTCGGCTTTAGCTTCACCTTTTTGTTCTTCTTCAACGATTTTTCGCCCAATTTCCCAGTAGGCTTTTACCATAATTGTATTTATCTGAGTAACTGCTTGTTTTCTTGCATTCTCAATAATTAATCCAATATCTTTAGAAATATTAACCATAAATTAAGCCATTATATAAATTATAAAAAATATTTTAACAAAAAAATACACAAAAGAGTTAAAATTTATCCAAAAATTAAATTAATTCTCCTACTAAAAATAACTTGGTGAAAGTGCTTTTAATGAATTAATTGATAAAATTAAATTATAAAATCTAATTTTTAAAAGTAGGTTCTTTAAAACTATTTACTTTATTTTTAATTTCTTCAAATTCTTTTTTCATTTTGTTAATCATAACTCTGTCATCACAATTAATTAGAACATTAGATAAATCTACTTCTAAATAATAATTACAATTTTCAAAATTAATTGTTTCTACTTCTACCTTATCTTCAAATCTTATTTCATTGAATTCGCAGGAATCAAATTTTAAAGAGATATCTCCTTTTTTATAGAATTTTGATAAATAAAATGAAGATTTACCCTGAAATAAACAATTATTAAAGGTTATATTTGTCTCATTAATTAAATAAAAATTCACTGTTTCAAATTTTGAATTTGTAAAATTTTCTGTTAAAAGTAATCTAGAAGAGTACATTTCAACTTTTTCATTCTCAATAAAAAGTGCCTTTAATTTTTTTTCAACATAATAATATTTTTTAAAATTAAAACCTGTATTAATAAATGTACTAAATTTTGGAATATATACTAAATCTATTTTAAGATAATTCTTTTTATTTTTATTGGAAGAAAACCTAATTCCAGTTAAATTATCTTCATAAAACATATTTTTAGTCTTAATTATTAATTTATTTTCTGAATCAATAGAAATAAAAGGAAAGTACAAATCTGATAAATCTAAATTTAAATAATATTCTTCTTTATAATTAATTATTTTTTCGGCTAATTTAAAACATTCATATTCAAAAAAGTTTTCTTTTTTAATTTTATTAAAAAAATTTAATTTAAGTTGATGATTTTCTTTTTTTATTGATTTAACAGTAATGTTAAATTCATAATATGGAAATTGCTCGATATCAGGTTCTTCTTCAGTTCCAATATTACCTTCATGGTAATTTAAAAATTCATCATTTATTGTTAATTCATAATCTAAATATTTACCAAAGATAAGTTTATTCTCTACAATTTCAATGAAATCTTCGTTATTTCCTTTTACCAAATAATTTTTTCCATCTTTTTCAACAATATTTATGGATATCTTTTCAAAACCTAGCTCAAAATTAAAAGTAGATGCAGGAAACTCCGAAGTATGAATAAATTCAACACTCTCAACAATTTTTTTCAATTTAATAGTATGAGTTCCTAAATATTCTAATATTCTCTGTCTGTAATTTCTATCGGTTTTTGCTAAATTTTCTAATATATGTAATCCTCCTAATCTAGGACTATCTTTTTTTTCTTCGATTAATTTTATAGCTTCTAGAAATTGTTGGTCTTTTCTAGTTAATTCTTGATTACTTATTTGAATATTTGTTTGATCAATTTGTTTCTGCATGTGTTTATCTCTTAAATAGAATAAATATAATGTTCCTATCCCTCCAAAACCTGCTAAGAAAGAAGCTATTGAAATTTTACTAAAGGATAACCAATTTTGAAAATAAAATATACTAAACATTATAATAAATATAAGAAAAAAAATTACTATATCTCTATGTTTCATAATACTACTTAAAAGTAATTATTATATAAATCTAACTCTATCTCAATACCTATTTCACTTTCTCTTGTAATTTTTTTATCAGGCAGGTACAATTTATAAATATAGAAAACCTACTTTGGAGTGGAAAAAGTTATTTTAATTGATTTAATTTATCAATTATCTCTTTTTCAAGATCTAAAATTTTAGATTTTATTATCTGTGGATTTTCATATTCTATTTCTTCAATTATCTCTTCCTTATATGAAGACATACTTAGATTATAATCGTTTTTAATAATTTCTTCAACAGAAACAAAGAAACATTTTTTAGTTCTGTCATTTAGTTCTAAACTGTCTTTATTTCTAAACTTTTCAATAATATCTGGTATATCTCCTTTTCCATCAATAAAAGTTCTTTTATCATCAAGAGAATATCCATCTTTTTCCATTTCATAAAATAAAACTTTCTTTGTAGGTTCTCCTTTTGTGAATATTAGGATGGGAGTGCGTTTCATCAAAATAATCCTCCTCAAAGGAAATGGGTTTCAAACTATCGAGAAAAAACACATCCGGAAGGCTGAATTTTGGGGTGCTTAGGAATTGGCGTGAAATTTCATTTTCTACAAAAGGCAAATAACTGCCTTGCAAAAAATCAAGGGTTCCATCTACCCCATTTAAAGAATAATTGGAATTTCCCCATTGCTCAAAATGCAGTAGGAACTACTACGTATGCTACTGTTTATTCTTTAGAATCTAATCTTACTATTGGATTACCTACAGCTGTTGGTGCTGAGGTAGATCATGGGGATATTAGAGCTTTTAGTAATATTAGTTCTGGAGGTACT
>CAKZOW010000017.1 GCA_937138345.1 uncultured archaeon
ATGCTAGAAGAGATGGGATTTGAGAAATGCTATAATGTAGTTGGTGGAACTGACGCTTGGATTGAAGAAGGATATGAGATTGAGTAGTGTATTAATAAAAAAATTGATTATAATATGAAAAATAGTAAAGTTGAAATTGTGTTTACAATTATATGCCAAACAATTACAACTCCAACCAAAGGAAAGTCTGAAGTATTGAACTCTTTCTTAAATATATATATTGAAGTATTTAATTCCTTAATAGCATAATAAATTAATGGTAAGTAAAGAATTGATAGGAAAGGCAATAAATCAATTGAGACATAACTAAGTATTACTCCCATTATACTAATAACAACATACATTGCAAATAGTGGCAAATATAGATACATTAAAAATTTATAGAAATCAGTAGGTTTCAAATTGGTTTTAAAAAACAACTTTGTAAAATAGTATCCTCCAAATATAGTTGAGATAACAAAAATAGAGTTACTGATAAATGAACTAAATACTGTAGAATAACTAGTACTACTTGGAGTAACATTGTTTAATACGATATATGAAGTAATTGAAGCAACTAACATAATGAATATATGTATATACAACATCTGCGTCCATACAATCTTATCTAACTTTTCTTCAAATTTAGATACATATTCATCTGACATCTTCCACTTATATAGTGTTATAGAATCAAAATAGTTAATCATAATACTGGATTACTTTATTAATATCTTATAAAAAAGACTTACTACTTATCAAAACAACATTACACCTAGAAGAATACCTAATCTTGTTTTCTATGATATTCTGCTTCTGAGTTTGATTTTTCTTTGATAAATTGCTCTACTCTATCTAAACTTGCTTCAGAGATTTCAAAGTGAATATGCATATCTCCATGATCATCGAAATATTCTTTTTTCACTTGTCCCATTTTTCTAAATTCACCATAAAAATTACCACAGTGCATACCTGGAACTTTAATTAATAGTAAAATTCTATTCATAGAAATTGGTATTTGAACTTTTAGTAATTTAATTACTTCTTGAGCTTGGTATAAATAATCTTTGAGAGGATCAATGTTGAATTTAATTTTATCAAACCCACTCTCAATCATTGAAGGAGTATATCTTGTTTTAGTTTGTGGATTAAATGCTTCCTCAGCAATATAATTAATTATTTGAGTTCTTTTTTTTGATCTTAGATCATTAAGATATGCAGTTGGTATTTGACACTCACCTTTGAGAATAATTTCTTTTAAAATTTCTTCTTCAGATTTATCTCCAAATGCTTTTTTTAGAAGTTCTTCTTTTGCTAATTCTCCTTTTTTTTGATCTTTGAAAATTTTATCATCTGCTAGGACATCTTGTAGTTCAACTGTTTTTTCTTCCCTATCTTGTTCTTTTTTGAATTCTTGTAATTTGTCAAAATCAACTAACACTTCAAATTGCTCTCCTGCAAACTTATATCTTACTTCGAATGCTTTATCTACACTTACCATTTTTGTTTCACAAAAATTGACTCTGTTTTAGAAACAGGACATATTTTTTATAATAAAAAATACCTAGAGACGAGAGTATAAAAATGTTTTGTGAAAATTTTCTAGAAAAAATTATTTTTGGAGATCTCTATATGCTCTAGTAGCATCTCTAAAATCTCCTTTAAAAATTAATTCTGCGAATGTTCCAGGGTTATCTGTTAATAGTTGGAGGTTTTGTAATTTATTATCTAATAGGTAAATACCAAATTGTTTTGATGCATCTGCTGATGTTCCATATTCAAAGCATAGAGTACCATTAAACATATGAACGAATTGTCGAAATTGTTTATTTTGTATTGATAATGGAAATTCATTTGTCATATAACTTTCAATTATATCTGAGGAAACATTTCTTCTTAAGATATTAGGTAATAATTTCTCATCATCTACTATATTTAATCTAGAAAAAGGCTTATGTACTAATTGTTCTAATTGTACCATTCTTCTTACTAATGGATGTTCATGATTTGATAATTGCTCTGAACAGAAAGTCAGAGTATCATCTGTTGTTGAATGATTGTTATTTAATACTCCGTTCAGATTTGAAAACGAGATATTTCTATTTTGCATAGTACTACCAAATAATTAATAATATATAAAATTATGTTTATTTTAAAATACATATATAAAAAAAATAATTTTGAATAATACTATTACATTGAATCTTATTCAAATGGTGTTACTTGCGCATAAGGGCTTTCATTAATTTGAGTTAAAGAAATCATATACTCATCATTGATTGGAAATAATTCGACAAATTCCTCAAATGATTCTTCTGATAAAATACTTTGTTCCATATTGATAACATTAAAGTATTGATTTTCTGAAATCCATGTACGACCACTAAAATCTTGAATGTATATTCCTTGAGATGATTCTACAAAATTACTCCCGTAGCTTTCTTGTTTGATAGATTCTAGATAATCATCACTTACCTTAACTAAGATAATATATAATTCATTCTCATATTCTAAGATAACACTATACCCTATTTCTTCATTAATTCCACCATCACCCATTTCAAAGTCAGCATTAACTGAAATTAAGGAATTTTTACCTACTTTTTTTGGGAAGGCATCTTCTACAATTTTTCCATCGACAATATATTCTATATTTTGAGAGATAGCTATATCTTCAACAACTGAGGCGTCATTTACTTCATAGGTATAATCTGTACCAGAACAACCTATAATTATTAACGAAAATAGTATTGTAAATAAACTAGTTATTTTCATGTAAGTTATACATTGGACTTCTCCTTATAAGTATTTTTTTTAAAAAATAAAGTAACAGAATATTTTTTGAGTAGTTATTTACCAAAAGAATATAAATACTTATAGTTATTGTATTGTATGTTAAAAGTTGATACTAAATTGACTAAAAGATATTTTAAGAAATTTCAGTTTTTGGGATTAGTCGTAATAATAATTTTTTTAGGATTAATCCTATCAGGATTAATGGTTAGTTTTCTTCCAGGAGTTTTATTTTTTTTATTTTTTGTTCTAGAAAAATATGTATTTAAATTAAGTCATATGGAAGAATTTTCTTTGCTTGATATCATAGCAACATCGCTTCTTTATGGTATTATAACCTTTTTGATAATTTTATTTTTAGGAAAAAATTTCTAGAATTAGTCTTTTCTAAAAATTACTTTTTTGATATGTTCTTTCCCAAAATTTTATATTTTACTTTTGTTCATCAACAGACGGCCTATAGATATGCTTAATACTTAGATAAGATAACGAAGGAACTGTAGCACCTAAAAGTGTAAATGCGCCTCCAGTGTTTACATTAAACAATGTAGCTAATAGATCCATTTCTAATCCTACAACAGCACCTTTTCCAATCCATTTATTCATTTCATTAGTTGAGCCAGAATTAACAACTACATTTCTATTGTTACTAACTGTGTAAGGAATCATGTAATTGAACAAGTTACTTTGAGTTTCTAAAAATGAAGGTGTTTTTAGTAAATCATGTAATGTTTTATATTTCATAAGACATTATGAATAATCCACTTTATATAATTATTGTTTTTAGAATAAAAAATAATTTAGATCAAAAAGTGGAACTTTTTGATTAAAAACATTAATTAGCAATTTCTGCTAATGGTCTTCTTCTTCCTTGTGCTTCAAAGTGTTCAACAATCATGTGGGCTTCATCTGCATCAAGAGTTAGAAATGAGAATTTCTCACATACTTTTACATCTGAGATATCCCCTAACTTAGTTCTTGTTTCTCTTTCTAAGAATCTAATTAGTCCTTTTCTATCCATTTTATCCATTCTTCCTTTTGCAACAAAAAGTCTTAATGTATCACCATGCGAGTCTCGAGACCTAGAACTCCTTGAGTTCTCCTGTGAGCCTTTTTGACTTGCGTTACTCGCATGGCTTGCTTGGTGAAGAAGAGCAGTTACAACTTTAAGCGGATCGTGCTTTGCTAAAAGCTGATCAGCTAGAGGGATATGATGTGATGTGTCAATGTTTTCAATTACGCCATCAATTTCTACAGTCATTTTCTTTGATTTATGAGCAACTAATTCTTTTTTAGATGGAAGTTTAAATGGTGATAATTTAGTTTTAAGAGTTTTCTCAATTTGAGTAATTCTTCTCATTTCGGGATTTGAACAAAGTGAAATTGCTTGACCTTTGTTTCCTGCTCTTCCAGTTCTTCCAATTCTGTGTGTATATGTTTCAACATCTTCAGGTAAATTATAGTTAATTACATGAGATAAATTTTCAACATCAATTCCTCTTGCTGCTACATCAGTTGCAACTAAAATTGATAATTTAAGATCTCTGAATTTTTGTAGAATTTTCTCTCTTTTATTTTGAGGAACATCTCCGTGAATACAGTCAACATCCATTTTCATTTTCTTTAGACCTTGAGTTACATTATCAACATCAGCTTTTGTTCTACAGAAAATAATTCCATAAAAGAAATCTTGAATTTCAATAATTTGAGTTAAAGCATCAAATTTTTCAGATTGCTTAATTTTTACAAATGTTTGTTCAATTAGAGGATTTGCTTCTTGTTTTTTCTTAACTTCAATAATTGTTTGATCATTCATATATTTTTTAGATAATTGTTTAATTCTTTGAGGCATTGTAGCTGAGAATAAATATACTCTTCTCTGCTCAGCTGATGATGCAAGAACAAATTCAATATCTTCAATGAAACCCATATTAAGCATCTCATCAGCTTCATCTAAAACTACAAAAGATGGTTTGATATTAATTTTTTTACCTTTTAATAAGTCAATTAGTCTACCAGGAGTTGCAACAATAATAGATGCTCTATCTATATTTTTTAATTGCATAGAATAAGATTGACCACCATAAACAGTTGCTGTGTTCATTCCTGAACTTTTACCGAATCTAAATAATTCATCAGAAACTTGCATTGCAAGTTCTCTTGTTGGAACAATAACTACAGCTTCAACGCCAGAGTTACCTTTCATCATATTAATCATTTGATGTGCAAAAAAGCCCCAATCTTCTTTGAAAGAGGTATTTATAATAATAAAAAGGACTAAAGAACTGAATAGGAACAACTTTTTCATGATAGTAGACAAGATTAACAGGATTTTACAAGATGCCTTTATAGCTCGCTATGAGGTTTTTTATTAACTCCTGCCTGCTCCGAAGCCTCGGTAGTAAGTTTTGTCAATAATCACTAATAAACGCATTAAATTGAATTTATTAATCGGGTATTTTTTTAAAAAAAACCAAAGAATTAATGAATATAATTTAAAACACAATACGAGAAAAAGAACATTATAGTAGCTATAAATATTAGCATCATGAATAAGAAAACGAACATTGTAGTAGCATTAGATGTAGGAACAACTAAGATATGCGCAGTTGCTGGTCGTAAAGATGAGCATGGCAAAGTCGAAGTCTTAGGACTTGGCAAGGTCGAATCTGTCGGTGTACTCCGTGGTGTTGTTTCTAATATTGAAAAAACAGTAACAGCTATTACAACCGCAACAAATGACGCAAAAAGACACGCAAATGTGGACTTTAATGCCGTTCATGTTGGTATAGCTGGACAACATATTAAGAGTTTGCAACATCGTGGTATTTTGACGCGAGATAGCATTCACACCGAAATTAGCCAACGAGATATTGATAAATTAGTCAATGATATGTATAGATTGGTTTTGCCTCCAGGAGACAAAATTATTCATGTCATTCCTCAGGAATATACTGTTGATAATGA
>CAKZOW010000018.1 GCA_937138345.1 uncultured archaeon
GCAAGGGGTATTCGTGGACCTCTAATTCATTACGAAGAAGATGGTTTATTCCCTAACTTAGAAACTGCTTGGGGTGTGAATAGAAAAGCGGTGGAAGATGGTGATGTAGCCTTTGGGTTTATGTTAGCTGGTGGATGTTTAACAGAAAATAATATGGTTTGGACTAAAGATGGTAGAAATATACCAATTAAAGAACTACTTATTTCAGACGGGATATTAGGCTACGATGGTACCAAAGCGCTAAAGGAGGATATTAATTGGTTTAAAGAACCTTCTAAAAAAGAATGTGTTAGGTTAACCACATCAGGAGGGGATTTCATAGAGTGTTCCACTGATCATCCCATACTGTCCACTAAGCCACATTGGAGGAAAAGAACTAATAATAAAGTTGTTGGTAAATTTACTGAATTTAAACGGGCTGATAATTTCAAGATAGGTGATCAATTACTTACTATTGATAATTTAAACATATTTGGTGATACTAATTTCCCAGATGCTAGATTACTTGGGTTAGCTTTAGGAGATGGTTGCTATAAAAGTAATCAATCTGTAAGAATAGCTTGTGGAGATAATGAAGTGTACGAGTATTTAATTAATAAATACGATTGTACAACCCCTAAAATGTCTACTCAAAAGGATGGTTCTAACTATTGTAACCTAACAGTTAAAAAAGTTATACCAATATTTAGAAAAGCTGGTATATACGGGGATGTTAAAAGCAATAAAAAATTACCTTTAGACATTCATAGGTATGATAAAGAAAGTTTATCTAAGCTAATAGGAGGCTACTTTGACGCTGATGGAAATGTATATTACAATAAGAAGAGAAATAGAATAAGAATTGTATTAACATGTAAATATGAACATTTACTTAAAAGTGTTAAAAATCAGCTTATTAGGTTTGGTATTCATTCTAATATAGTTAGAGAGTTTAGAAAAACTGGTTACAAACCTAATACTTATGTACATAGATTATACATAACTTCAACTTTAGATATACAACGATTTAAAGATGAAATACCTCTTCTGTGTAATCATAAAAGAATATGTTTAGATAAGGTAGCTCTGCATAGTGACATAGACAGAACTAGATTACCTATTGGACATAAAGGTTATTTTAAATATGATGATGTTTTTAAAAAGGGAAAATATTTAAAAGAAGTTGGTACTATTGATAATTTTAGACAAGAATCAATAGTTAAAATTGAAAATATAGGTGTTAAAACCATTTATAATCTAAATACCTCTATTACAAACTCATACATTGGAAATAATTTTATAAATGCAAATACTGGCGGAACTGAAGGAGCTTCATTTGAAGGGTCTGAAAAATTATTTTATAAATCAGAAGCTTATAATATATATTCTATACCAAATGTATTTGATAAGAATGTTGGGGGTACTACAAATTGTGGTTATTTCTGGGGAGCTTATATGAATCGTAATGGATGTTATGATGAAACAGTAGGTGAATCAGATGTTATAAAAGCTCTTATAGAAATATTAAAGGATAGATTTATAGTAAAATATAATTCATCTGACCCAAAAGCTATTACTCAAAAGAAAGCTGAAGAATGTATTACACCTCAAGAGGCTGTATTACGAGTTGATGGTACAATATTTCCTGTAGCAGATTTAAAAGATTACTTAGAATCTATATTCCCAAGGAAAGAATCATTTTTAGCAGAACATTATGTAGGAGATTTAATATACAATGAAAAAGGTGGTGTTAAATGGACACCTAATCCTGATTTATTTCCAATTAGATCTTACTCTAATGTACCTGCAAATAAGAGAGGTGCTGTTGAAATATTTGAAATGCCTAAGAAGAATGGTAATGGAGAAATAGCTAGTGGTAGATATATAGCAGGAATTGACCCTATTGATGCTGATACAGGTACATCATTGTTTTCTGTGTTAGTGATGGATACATTTACTGATAGAATAGTTGCTGAATATACTGGTAGACCTAGAACAGCTAAAGATGCTTATGAAATAAC
>CAKZOW010000019.1 GCA_937138345.1 uncultured archaeon
ATTAGAGTTTATTGTTATCAAAAAAAGAATAGTAATCATTTCCAATTATGATATGGTCTAAGAGTTGAATTTTCATATATTTTGAGAGCTCTTTTATCTCATTTGTTGCTTTGATGTCTTCACCAGAAGGAGTTGGATCACCTGAGGGGTGATTATGTATGAGAAAAAAACCATGACATTTTGTCTCTATTGCTTTTTCAAAGATTTTTCTTGGTTCAATTATGGAATAAGATATTGACCCTTTTGAGATAGTTTCTTTTTTTATAAGTTGGAGCTTTGAATCCATGAAAAGTGCAAGTACTCTCTCTTCTTGGAGGTGTTTGAGTTCAGGACTTAAATAATCATATACTTTTTTTGGAGAATCAAATACTTCTTGTCTTAAATTTTGCTGGTGAAATCTTTTTGCAATTTCAAATGCTGCAATTATAATTGATGCTTTTGAAGTTGAGATACCATTTATTTTGGTTAATTGGTGGATATTGTTGAGTGTTTTTGGTGTAAATTTTTCTAAAATTTCTTTTGAGAGATCAAGTACTGGTTTGCCTTTTGTACCTGTTCTCAGTAGTATTGCTAAGAGTTCTTCATTAGTTAAGGCATTAACTCCTCTATTTACTAGTTTTTCTCTTGGCATCTCCATTAGAACTTTGAAGTATTGTTTTTTTAAGAGAATTTGTAGTAATTGTTATCCTAAAATATCTAAAAAGAAATATAATCAAAGTTAATATTTATAAAGACAAATTCATTTATTTTTCTATAGCAAAGATTAAATTTGGCGTTGATTGCATGTGACATGAGCGGAATTTGACTTATTTACTGCTATAATCCGAAAGGAGAATAGTCAATTTATTACTATTTCTCTACATAAAATCGCAATTTTAAAAAATGGGACAAACAAAAATTTCTTTGAAATTTTTGAGCCCCTTTTTTATTCGTTGCACTCATAAAAAATGGGGTATTTAAAATATTTAAAACAAGCATGGGCTAAACCTAGAGAAAACCTAGGAGAAGCTTACAGAAAAAGATTAGTAGAATGGAGAGCTGAAAACTCAATTATGAGAGTTGAGCACCCAACTAGACCTGATAGAGCTAGAGCTTTAGGATTTAAAGCAAAACAAGGTTTTGTAATTGCTAGAGTTAGAGTTATGAGAGGAGGTAAGAAAAACCCTCAAATCCATAAAGGAAGAGATGGTGGAGATTTATCAACTAAAATTTCACAATCAAAAAACTACCAATGGATTGCTGAAGAGAGAGCACAAAAAAGATTCCCTAATATGGAAGTTCTTAACTCATACTGGGTTGGTCAAGATGAGAGATATTACTGGCATGAAGTTATCTTAGTTGATGTTTACCATCCACAAATTATGTCTGATAAACATGTATCATGGATTGTTTCACCAAAACATACTAGAAGAGTTATGAGAGGTTTAACAGGAGCTGGTAAAAAATCAAGAGGTTTAAGATCCAAAGGAATTGGTTCAGAGAACGTAAGACCTTCAATTAGAGCAAATGGGAGGAAATTAAGATAATAAAAAATGGCACAATCACAATTTAGATCAACTAGAAAAGTATCTGGTAAAAAATATGTTAATGTAAGAAAGAAAAGACAATGCGATTTAGGAGGAGTTCCTGCACATACACAAATTGGTTCAAACAAAGAAAAAATTAAAAGAGTTATGGGTGGAAACCAAAAAAAATCATTACTTAGAACAGAATTTGTTTTAGTAAATGATGGTGCTAAAGTTGAAAAATTAGCAATTAAATCAGTTGAAAACAACCCTGCTAACATTCACTACACTAGAAGAAATGTTATTACTAAAGGAGCTGTAGTTTCAACAGAAAAAGGAGATGTGGCAATTACATCAAGACCTGGACAATCAGGTTCACTTTTTGGTAAATTTGTGAAATAAAATTTCATAAATTGTCAAAAATCTTTGATTTTTGTTTAAGTTTGTGAAATAATCACAAATTACTTTTTTATTCTAAAACACGAAATATTTATTAAGTAAATTTACTATTTTTAATTATGGAAAAACTTCTTCAAGGAGCTGTATATAATTATTTAAAATATAAAGATAAATCTGCAGAAGGTATTATCTATCAAATTAAAGGAGACTCAAGAGTACTTGAATACATTTACAAATTACTTAGAGATGTCCATAAAGATATTTATAAATCTAGATCATTTGAAGAAATTAAACTAATATTTAAAAATTATATCCATTCAAGTAAAGAATATATTTTTTCTAAAGAAGAATTTGACCAGTTTGATGAAATTATTGCTAAGTTACTTTTAGCATTTGAATACTGTGTTGAAAAAAGAACTCAACCAATTAAGAAAGAACATAAACCTAGAAAAGAAATTAAAAGTAGTTATGATCTTTTTAAAGATGAAGTAGAAAATACTATAAACAAAGATGCGTATAAAAGTCCATTTGATACATTTTTGCGAGCTTATCTTAATGATGAAAAAATAATAAAATCATGGAGAGCCATGTTTGATAAATACACTAACCATGATGATTCTGAAGAAATAAAGGAAAATGATGACAATTTTAATAGTCAAATTGCTACAATATTACAAGAACTTTGGAAAAAACATCAATAAATAGAGAAAATATTTTTGATAATAGTCAAAAAGAAAAAATAGAGATATTAATTTGAACTAACTGATTTTGCAGGTTCATTAATTCTCATAACTGATAGTTCATCATTTCTTGCGTCAATAACTACTTGATTTGATGCTAAAACTACACCATCATGTACAACAAAAGCTGCTCCAGTAGAATCTAAAACAACAACTTGTCCATCAGCACTAAATTCTCCTACAAATTTGTCTGAGATAATTACTTTATTTGATTTAGCTACTTCTTGACCTGCTGAGAATTCAACAAGTTTGGATGATGAAGCATATGTTTTTTCTTGAGTTGATGTTTTCATATCTTCAGTTGCAATGTAGCCTTCTTGAGCAAGTAAATACCCAATTCCTAAAGTTACAATTACTAAGATAATTAACATTACTTTAATATCATTATTTTGTGCCATTTTTATATAACCTAATATATAGTAGAATAAAGAATACAATATTTATAAACTTTTCCAAATGTATTCACTTAACAAAGACAAATTTATAAAGGTATTTTGACTAATATAAATATGACACCAACAAATTGGAGAAGAGAATTAGATTTAGACATCGATGAGAGTTTAACACAATTATTAAATGAGACAAAACTCTATGATAATGCTATTAGTGGAGCCCAAGATAAGTCAAAAGCACAGATGTGGGTAGCTATGGCAATTCTGAATAAAAAATTAGAATTAGCTCTTGGAAATAATGAAAAAAAAGAGAAGAAGAAACTCTCTGAAAAAGATTTAAGAAAACTCTTAAAAGCTCTTGAGAGTTATTAGTTACACCTTAAATTTATTAACAGCCACTTCTATATTTCATTATGAAGAAGAAAAAACTCAAAAAAATTCAAATAATTTCTCTTTTTTTAATTAAGATACTACTTGTAATTTCATTATTTTTTATGTTTCTTAATTTACAGCAAGGAGAAGATGGTTATAGCTATGAGAATACAATCTCTCTTTTGAGTGTAAGTACTAATGAAAATGATGAAGTAATAGGAGAGAGACTTATACCTCTTAATTTAGCAATTAAAGAAGGAGGTGGTGAAATTTTTATCAATTCAAATGGAATTATTGAAACAGATACTCAACTCTCTATTAGAAATGCTAAAGAAACAACATGTACATTACTGAGCCTGAATTGTAATAATTATGATTTTTATTTTTCATTTACTGAAGATCAACTATTACTTGAAGGTCCTTCTGCAGGTGCAGCAATTGGAGTCCTTGTCGCAAAAACAGTACTTGGAGAACCTATATCAAAAGACATAGGAATAACTGGATCCCTTAGTTCTGGAGGAGTGATAGGAGTTGTTGGAGGTATTGATGAGAAAATCAAACTCACTGAGAATTTTGGATTTGATACAGTAATAATTCCCGAATTAAGTAGTTATAATGAGAGTATAGATTATGATGTAAGCGTAGTTAAGTCTCTTGATTTGCTTGAAGCACTCGAAGTATTTGATACAAAAATTGTTCTTGAAAGTAGAGAACTTGAAACACAAAATTATAACTTATTAATGAAAGAGTTAAGTGATAATTTATGTGAGAGAAATGATTTTTTAATAGATCAATTGGAAGAAATTGATGATAATACTTCACTAGATCAATTATATCAACAAGGAATAACTGCTAAAAATTCCTCATATCAAGCAGAAATTAGAGAGAGTTATTACTCAAGAGCTAGTTTTTGTTTTGGTGCTAATAATAACTTTAAATCCATTGAAGAATTACAAAAAAACCATACTGATGAAGAATTAACATTATTACTTGAAGAATTAGAAATTCTCGTTGATGATAAAATAATTGATATTGAATCATCTACTTATCTAAAATCAATTCAAACATTAAATGATTTTTATGTGTGGCTTATTCTAGTAGATAGAGTTTATGAATCTAAGGAATTCATCAATAATTCTCTTGAATTACTTAACTCAAATGAAACAAATTCTTCCCTAATTGAGCCAAGTACTATTGGATATGCTTATGCAAAAGAGAGACTCATCACAGTTGATTTATGGGAAGAATTTATTGTACATCAAGGAGAAAAAATTTCATTTTCTCCAACAACTCTAACACAAACATGTTCTGCTCTCTATAATGAAGTATTGCTTAAAGGAAAAGTATTAGATCAATATGATGTGAGTATTTTTGATGAAAGTATAAAGAGCCTTGAAGAAGATATTACAACAATTGGTTCAACACCCAAATGTATTTATTCTAGTTTAGAACTCAGTGCTAGAATTGATACTGTTATTTCATCTCTTGGAGTAGCATCTGAGAACTCGTCTAATTTTTCAGAAAAACTATTTTCAATTGCTAAAACTAGACTCTCAATGCACAATGAAGATTCTTTTCCATTAATTCCATTTATTTATTTTGATTATGCTGAAGAACTCTATGCACAAGGAGATTATTCATCATCTCTTCTCTACACAAATTATGCTCTTAGTTTTGGCAATTTAGAGATGTATTTGTATAAAAATCCAACTACTTCAGAGATATTAAAAGAAGGAAGTGAGAGGTTTTTAGTGCATCCTCTCTTTATTTTGGCATTACTTTTGATGCTTGGATTTTTAAGATAGGTTTATCCTTCTAATCTTTCTAGCACTTCTTCAAGTTCTAAATCTAAGTTATATTTTCTATTGAAGAAATTTACTACAACTTTGATATCTCTCTCATAAAGATCTTCGAATTGTTTGAAATCATCCTCGTTTTTGATACTCATTGCTTGACCTACGTCAATGATATAGGGTGTTTGATCTTGTACCATAATATTGTATTCTGATAAGTCTCCGTGAACTAGTTTTGCTTCATGTCTCATGATGTAGAGTTGCTCTAGGAGTTGTTCAAAGAAATCTTCTGGATCTTCTAGATAAATATCTTTGAGCATTCCCCCATCAATGTATTGCATTACAATAACATTATTCATTTGGATATAAGGATAAGGTACATTCATTTGTGCTTTATGACATAAATTTAAATTTCTAAATTCTTTTTGTGACCATGCCATAATCACTTTTCTTAAATTTCCTTTAATTGTTTTAAATCTATAGTCTCTTGTAATATATTGAGAAATTTTTTTGAAATTAGCAGAAGTTACCCTATACATTTTAATTGCTCTTCTACCATCTTGTTCTTTGTCAAATTTACGTGCAAAATAAACATCTCCCTCTTTTCCTGTTTTAATTGCATGGCCTAATTCATCGAAATATTTTTTTCTCTTTAAAACATCTAAAGTAGATAAAGTATGTTCATCAAATACTCCTTCTAAAACTTTAAACTTTTCTTTACCCATATTCTCTAATAAAACTAGTGTTTACTAGTTTATAAATAAATTGAAATATACTTTGTATGTCAAAGAGATAAGATTTAAATACAAACAATTCTCTTCATTATTATGTCGTCTTCAGAACTTTTACTTGCAACTCAAAATTTTGGTATCGAAATCATTGGTTCCTTAGAATTTTTAACCAAGAAAGAAGAAATTACTTTACTCAATATTTTAGAAAAACTCAAAAAAGAAGATATTAATCTCTCTATTTTAAATGAAGATTTAATTCATATTATTTTGGCAATTGAGCTTAATGAAGAAAATATTAAAACTCTTAGACAAATTAATTGGGATGATTTTGATAAAATGTTTAAAGATCACTCTACTAAGAGAAGAGAAAAAATTTATCAAAATTATTTAAATTATTTAAGAAATGAACTTGGTCTTATTCAAGAAGATGAAGAAATTTCTGCAGAAAATACATTGCTTGAAAATTCTACAAATATGAATTCTCAAAGAAACCATTCTCATAAAAGAATTTATGAAATGAGGGAAGATTTTAATGTAAAAGAAGATCTCTTAGAAAAATCAAAAAAATATGGAGTCGCTATTGAATTTGATTATATAGAAGAACCTAAAAAACTCTCTGTAGCCGATTTTACGCTTTATTTTAATAGAAGATTACAATATTTCACAGAACTTTTAAGTTCAAGAGTTGCTGCGGAGAATGTTGTGAGAATTTCTCAGTTAAAAGATCTTTATGGATCAAATACTGAAGTTACTTTAATAGGTCTTATCTCAGAGATTACTCAAACAAATAAAGGACATATTATGATCACATTAGAAGATAAATCTGGCCAGATTAAATGTTTTATCAATAAAGATAAGCAAGAACTGATGAATTTTGTAGGAGACTTTTGTTTAGATGAAGGAATTGGAATTCGTGGTAAAGTAGGAGATAATATTATTTGGACTGATGAAATTATTGTGCCATCACCTCCAATGAATGCTGAATTAAAGAGAACTGAGAAAGATAATTATGTTGCATTTCTCTCAGATATTCACTTTGGAGCTAAGGTATTTCAAGATGAAGCATTTCAGAAATTTTTAGATTTTGTTAATGGAGAAACAAGTAATGAAAAACTCAATGAACTCTCAAAAAAATTAACTTCAATTATTATTGCTGGAGATTTAATTGAAGGTATTGGTATCTATCCTAATCAAGGAAAAGATGCTAGAATTTTATCTACAGAAAAACAATATCATGAATGTGCTAGGTGGCTTTCACAAATTCCTAAACATATCTCAATTATTATTATTCCTGGGAATCATGATACAGATAGATTATCTGAGCCACAACCAAAACTACCATACCACAAGGCATATGCACTTTATAACATGGAAAATGTAATTATGCTCTCAAATCCAAGTATTGTGAGACTATTTGAAGATGACCCTTCAGGTGGTCTGAGTTATTATATTTATCACGGTGGATCATATTTTTATTATGGTGATAAAATTCAAAGACTCAGGGAAAAAGGAGGAATGAAAGTACCTGAGGAAATTGTTAAGTTTTTACTTGAGAAAAGACATCTTGCACCATCACATGGAGCAACACTCTATATTCCTGATTCACAAAATGATCCACTAGTTATTAGAAAAATGCCTGACTTTTTTATTACTGGTCACACACATAAATTATCTCTTGCAAATTATAAAGGATGTACTATTGTCTCATGTGGTTGTTGGGTTGAGATGAGTGACTACCAAGAAAAAATGGGAATGTATCCTGATGTTGGTAAGGCAGTAATTATTAATACGAGAACAAGAAAACCACATTTACTTAACTTCTATACTGAAGAGTATAAAAAGAAAGAAAATTAATCAAAGCTTTTATTAATCTTTTTCTCTTAAATTTATTATGAAACTCATTCTTGTAAGACATGGAGAAACTCATTGGAATACTTTAAATAAATTACAAAGTTTTACAGATAATGAACTTAATGCTAATGGACATAATCAAGCAAAAAAAACTGCTTCTAAATTAAAAACAATCCATATTGATAAGATTATTTCCTCGCCTTTAATTCGTGCAATTCAAACTGCAGAACCACTTGCTCAAAAACATACCATTGAAATTGAAATTGATCAGAGAATTACTGAGAGAAATTATGGTGAACTTGAGGGTCAAAATTATTTAGAACTTGTTGAATTTATGAAGCCAATTATTAAAGAAGGGAGTTTTAGTAAATACAATATTGAAGAACCTCTCGATTTTAAAAAAAGAATTACTGAATTTTGGGAAGAATTACATGAGAAATATTTTGGTAAAACAGTAGTCTTAGTTAGCCACAGTGGTACATTTAAAATGCTTCTCTCAATTATTCAAAATGAATCTTATGAAATTATGAGGAAGAAAATTCATAAAACAAATGCTTCTATTTCCACTATTGAGTTTAGTGAACCTAATGTTATCTCACTTTTAGATATTGGATATGATAAACATCTGGTTGATTAAAAGTCATTCAAAGTTTTTTGTTTAGAATCACCTGCTAAGTCTTTATATGTTCGATCCAAAACTTTTTCTTGGACGTCAGAACTAAGTCCTAACTAAGAAAGATCATAAATTCACGAATTTATGTCTCACATAAATTTTATAAATTTATGATGAAACATTTAGAAAAAGAACCATACAAAATGCTAAGCATTTTGATCTCAAAAATCATTTAATGTCTTTTGTTTTGAGTCTCCTGCTAAGTCTTTATATGTTTGCCAGGATTTTCTGAAGATGAAGTCAAATTCTTTGTTATTGTAGTGTTCTTTAAGAAACGCTTTTGTTTTTGGATCTGCAGGATAACCAGAACCAACTACGTTGGAGTCTGGTGAAGCTTCTTCAGAAGCTAACTTGTCAGCATTTGCAGACTGACTTGAGTCCTTGGAGACTTGAGATAGGATTTTTCCAACATTTATATTTATTTGCTGCATTTCTTGTTCTCTTAGTTCTTTTGCAATAATTGAAGCCGCTCCTACAATTTCATATTTATCATCTGCTTTGTTTTCTGAGATAATTTTACATTCAAATGAAAGCCTTTTTAAGATATCATCTCCAAATTTATCTGGCCTTGCAGTTAATGCATCAATTATCACTAATTGTGGTTTTTCGGATTCTAATATTTGAACTATTGCTTGAATTTCAAGTTCATTTAATTTTCCTCCTGCCGCATTATTTTGATCAATTAATGCTGGAGTTAGTTGAGCATATTTGATGTCCATATGTTGTTTTAGATCTTGATAAATTGCATTTCTTTTTTTTGGTGTTATCTTTTTTGAATCTTTTACTCCTAATTTTTTTAGAAGTTCTTGATACTTATTCATCTCTTTTAGTCCATTTGGTAAATTAATTATAGAAAATCCAATAAACATTGATCCTAGAACAGGACCTTTTCCTGCTTCATCAATCCCAATTACTTTGTACATAAAGTATAGTAAAAAAATACTTTTTATAAAATTAAAGTGTTAAAAAAAAAAGTTAATAATTTATGTTTAGAAATTTATTTGTTTTCTTCAAGCCAAGCTTTCAAGTCTCCATCGCGGGCGAAACCGCATCGCAATGGTTGAGCTTTTCGACACATAAAGTGTCTCAAGAGCTGAAAAATAAAATTATTTGTTTTCTTCAAGCCAAGCTTTTAGATCATCATCAGATAGTGCTCCGTTTTTGTCTGCAATTACCTTCCGCATCGATCTTTTCTTTTAGCGCTCGTTTCGATTGCTTTGCAATCTCAAGTCACTAAAGAAAAGCCTCACCAAAGAAAAAAATTATTTGTTTTCTTCAAGCCAAGCTTTCAGATCATCATCAGACAGTGCTCCGTTTTTGTCTGCAATTACTTTTCCGTCTTTGATGAGAAGGATTGTTGGTATTGACATTACTTGGTATGTTTGTGCTACTTCTCCTACTTCATCTACATTTACTTTTACAAACTGAACATCAGATACTTCTTCTGATACTCTCTCAAATACTGGTCCAAACATTTTACAAGGACCACACCATGGAGCCCAGAAGTCAACTACAGTTACTTTATCTGACTCTAATACTTTTGTATTAAATTCTTCTTCGCTTTTAATTTCAATGTATACCATTATAGTACTATATGGAAGAGATTATTTATAAAGATTATTTTTAATATGAATAAATTACAAAAAAATCACTACTTTATTTTAAATGATAAATTAAGAATTACTTTTCCTAATTTTTTAGGTGAATGTCTAACTAACATATCTTCATCAATAAAATTACCTTTAATTACTTTAATATCTTTTAAATTATTCAAATCCAGCGGAATTGGATGCTTATCTTCTTTCCTATAATTAACGAGAGTCGTAGATGCTGGAATATATGAATTTGCTACAATATGAGTTAACTTGGACTCTAAGTATTTTTCTAGTTCTATTTTAAAATCAGATACACAAAAATTATCTGTTTCTCCTGGTTTTGACATTACTGAGCTAATGAGTACTTTTTTAGCATGCTTATTTGACTTAATTGCTTTTCTTATGTCTTTAAATAATAGATTTGGTAGTATTGATGTGTAGAGATCACCTGGACCAAATACAATAATATCTGCTTCTAAGAGTGCTTTTATTGCTGAAGGATTTGCTTTACCTCTTTTTTTTAGATATAATTTTTCTATTTCTTTATCTTTTGTTGTATCGATAATACTTTCACTCTCAAGTATTTCTCCTGTTTTTAATTTTGCCATAAGAGTATTTTCTTTAAGAGATACAGGAATTACTCTACCTTTTATTCTCAAAATTCTAGATGCAACTTTTATTGCTTCAGGAAATGAACCTGTTATGTCATTGAGTGCTGTGAGAAGTAAATTTCCAAAATTATGATCTTTGAGAGTTGAATCAAATCTATATTGGAAAAGTTTTGCAATATCTTGTGTTTCTTCTGAGAGTGCCACCATACAATTTCTAATATCTCCTGGAGGTAATATCCCATATTGTGTTCTTAAAATACCTGATGAGCCTCCTGAATCCATTGTAGTAACTATTGCAGTTATATTTTTTCTTGATGTTGCATATTCTTTGAGACCTGAGAGAATAGAAAATAAACCAGTTCCACCACCAATACATACTATTTTTTTATGTTTTAAATTTTTTGGGAGTTTCTGTTTTTTTGAAGAAAATAGTTTTAACATAATTGTATCTGTAGAGTAGAGAATATAAAGTTTTTGAAATAAATAATAAAAAAATAAGAAATTTAAACCTGATTCATTGAATCAGTTTGACATAAATGCCAACATTTATGCTCATTTGAACTTCTTAATTGCTTCTCCAAATTCCATTGGAAAGAAGATAAATTTAGTTGATGCATCTCCTGAGATGTCATTAATTGTCTGTAAGTTTCTAAGTTGCATTGCACCTGGTGCTTTTGCAAGTGTTGCTGAAGCTTTTGCAAGGTTTTGAGCAGCTGTTACTTCTCCTTCGGATTTAATAATAATTCCTCTTTTTTCCCTCTCAGCTTCTGCTTCTCTTGCCATCATTCTTTGCATACCTGATGGTAATTCTACGTGTTTTAACTCAACTCTCTCAACTTTAATTCCCCATTGATCTGAACCTGCATCAATGATTTTTTTAATTTTTTGTGAAATTGCATCCCTATTTGCTAAAAGTTCATCTAATGTAACTTCTCCTACAACATCTCTCATTGTTGTTTGAGATAATTGTGAAATTGCATAATAGAAATCTTCAACATCTAAAATTGACTTTTTAACATCGTATACATAGTAATACGTTACAGCATCAACATTTACTGATACATTATCTTTTGTAATACAGTCTTGTTTTGGAACATCTACTGTT
Source organism: uncultured archaeon (assembly GCA_937138345.1). GTDB lineage: Archaea > Nanobdellota > Nanobdellia > Woesearchaeales > UBA583 > UBA583. The sequence goes on from CAKZOW010000019.1 coordinate 11,768, forward strand.
TTTACCCTAATATCTACTCTTTCATATGATTGAAAAATAGGAATTACAATATTTAACCCCGGAGTCATATCTCCTGAGTATCTTCCTAAAGTAAACTTTAGTCCTCTTTCATATTCCATAATTTGTTTTAATCCTGATAGGATAAAAATTACAATTATGAAAATTACTGGAATTAATAATTCTGCAGCCATAATACTTGAATTTAGAGTTAGTACTTTTTAAAGTTAACTAATAACTTAAAATTACAAAAATAATAGAGAATATAATGAGAAATAAATTGTATAAAAAAAATTAACTATTTATCTAATAAACAGTTCTAATTCCTAAATCTGATGAAACTTTTTCAGTGTTTTGTTGTTTTTCTTCTTTAGTTTCATTTCCTAAAACATGTGGTGATTGAACTCCTGTCATAATACTCATAACAGTTACTCTTTTTGCATGTGACTCATCTACTCTAGCTCCCCAAATCACATTTGCATCAGCGTGAACTGATTGAGTTACTAGTTGTCCTGCTCTATCAATTTCTTCTAAAGTCATATCCTCACCACCAGTGATGTGAATTAAAGCTCCTGTAGCTCCTTTGTAATCAATTTCTAAAAGAGGATTAGCTAATGCTTCTTCTACTGCTTCTTCACATCTTCTATTTGTATCTGAAGTACCAATACCTACTGTTGCAACACCCCCTGAGGACATAATTGCTTTAACATCTGCAAAATCTAAGTTTACAAGTGAAGGGATTGCAATAATTTCAACAATTCCTTTAATCATAACTGAAACTAATTCATTTGCTACGGCAAATGCTTGCTTAACAGGCAAACTTCCTGCAATTTTAACTAATCTATTGTTATCAATTACAACAACAGTATCAGCTACTGATCTTAATTTTTGAAGACCAAATTCTGCTTTATCAATTCTTGCTCTCTCAATTGAGAAAGGCATTGTTGTTACTCCAATTACAATAGCTCCCATGTCTTTTGCAACTTTAGCAACAACCGGTGCAATTCCAGTTCCTGAACCACCACCCATACCTGCACAAACAAATACCATATCTGCACCTTGTACTGCATCTTTAATTTCTTGGATTGATTCTTGAGCAGCAGCAGCCCCTTTGCTAGGATCTCCACCAGCACCAAGACCTCTAGTTACTTCTTTACCAACTAAAATCTTTTTATCAGCTGCTTTTAATTTTAAATCTTGAAGATCAGTATTAACTGCTACAATTTCTGCACCATCAATTCCTTTTTGGTGTAACCAGTTAACCATATTTTGTCCTGCTCCACCACAACCAACAACAACCATTTTTGCTTGGCCTACTTCGTACTTTTCAAGGGCTTCTTCTCCACCCATATTCTGTAATGCGTCTTTTACTAAGAAATCCATTTTTATTCCCCTATATGTTTGCTAAACTTCCAAGATTTTTAAATACAAAAAAATTCTTGTGTGTTATAACATATCCCAAATTTTTTAGTATTAAAACATTATTATTCACTATACAATAACAATAGATAGTAAAAACACAATAATTCGTAAAATAAAGAAGAATACATAGTATTTTTCTTATAAGTAATAACAAAGAAGTACTCATTACTAAAACTATGAAAACATAAGAAAGATTATTTTTCATTAGAAATTTCTTCAGAAATAGAAGTACTTTCTTCTTGAGTATCTTGAATTGGCTGTGGTACTTCTTCTAGAAAAGTTGTAATTGATTTATTAGCTGCATCTCTAAAATCCTCTCCTTCTTCGAGTTTAAAATAATCATAAAATTTCTTTGTTACCTTGTAATACTTCCCAATTCCTTGTTTTTGATAAGATAAGAATTTATTTCTATATAGATAATTTACTTCATTTTTAACTGATTTTCCTAAAATTTCTGAGAGTCTTGTTTTAGTTACAGGTTGCTCGTATGCAATTACTGAGAGTACTTTAAGTACATTTGCAGGGATTTCTGTACCTGAGATCATATCTGAGAGTAAATCAGCATAATCGTCTTTTACAGACATCCTATATTTTCCTTCTTCATTTTGCACAATATGAAAGGAGTATCCCTCTTTGTATTTTTCTTGAAGGTCTTGAAGAGCATTTTTTGCCATCATCTCTGAGTCAAGGTCTAGAGTTTGTTGGATTTCTCTAAGTGAGATATAATCCCCATAAGAAAATAATATTGCTTCAATTTTAAAGTGTAAATCAGTAAATGAATCTTGTGTCATAGAAATATATTGTGAATTTGTTTTAAATAAATTTGTTGTCTAAGATGATGAGAAATTATGTAAATAAAACAATACCAAATAATTCTCTTAAATCCATAACTAAGAAAAAGAAAGGAATTGAAAATATCAAAGGTAAGATTATTGATAAGATATATGATAAAATATTTGGTTTTTTGAGATGAGATCTCTCAGGTAGACAATAAGCTGGAAGATATACCATCAAACCATATACAAAAACCCAAAAACCAGCAATAAAAGCTGTAGGAGAAATAAAACTCTCTGCAATAACACCCAAAAATCCAAATAAGATAAATACTTGATTAGCATTAAAATTGTATTTTGTAAGCAAATAAGACCATGCTAATAAAAAAGGAATAAACATTATAGCACTGTGAAAAAAAATTACATGAAAATAATTTGTTGAGGCAGCAATAAAAGATTTTCCTATTTCTCCCCCAAATAAGGGTGCTAAATTTGTAAGAGTAACAGTTATCAATTCTTCCAATAAAATTAAAGATAAGGAAAATAGAAAAAATACTAAAGGATATGGAGCTGTGATTTTTTGAATTAAAAATTTTATGATATCCCTATATCTTCTCATTAAAGAGCCAATTATAATAACCCAAACAACAACTAAAGCAATTGCCATTTTAATTATTGCTTTGTCATTATCTGGAACATCACTTCCTAAAATAGCAATTGATAAGAATATTAAAAATATAGTAGAATATGCCCCAATTGCTTTGATAAGAAATGATGAAATCATATTTTGTATCTTGTTTTAACTATTTTTAATAATTTGTACTTTTAAAAATAAATTAATTGGATAAATATCTTAAAATAGACTCTAATTCTTCATTTCCAACATGAGTATCAAAAGAAGAAATTTTTTTATTGAGAACACCTTCATCACAATTATTTGGATCAAAACAAATTTTTCCAAGATAAGTTCTTCTTTTGCGTTGTATCGGTTTTGAATTATTTCCAGAAATACCAAAAAATAAAATTTCTGATACTTCTTTTGGTTTATAGTTGAAACCAAATTTTACAGAAGAAAAATCAGATCTTAAATCAGGGTCTATACCATACATATCTTGAGTTGAAATAGACTTAGATGAACAGTAGACATAACTTGAGAAAGTAGGATCGTCATAAGATAATGAAAATGGATATTGTTGCATAGTATTACTTATGAGTAATTATTTATAATTCTTTCTGAAAATATCTCATAAGAAAAATAAAAAATTAAATATGTGAAAATGATATAAATTATAATAAAGCATGCACCAAAAGAATACGCTTCGCGTTTTATAATCCCCATAAGGTATCTTCTTTACGCATAATCTACAGCGCACCTTTTCTTTAGCAGTCGCTATACATAGCTCCTTAAGAAAAGCATGCACCAAAAGAATACGCTTCGCGTTTTATAATCCCCATAAGGTATCTTCTTTACGCATAATCTCTGCTATTTCTTTTAAGGTAGAGATCTCATCTTTGGAGAGAAGGTCTGTGTTTTTTTTGAGTTTTCTAAAGTTTTCTTCACCCATAAAGGAATAGAGTACTGAGTCTTCTTGAGCATGTCTACCAATTACTAAGTCATCAATTGATACTGCTGCTTGTTCTCCTAGAGTTAGTTCTTTTAGAGTTTCGTCCCTATCCTTGATTGTTTTAATTGAACCTACTTTTTTACCAAAATCTGTCATTAAAGATACATTTGGAAGTGCTTTTCCTCCTTGTGTTTCAACTCCAACTACTGCTGGACCTGATGCTCTGAAAATACAATTAGGTAAAATTTTAATTTTAAATGGCATAGTGAGCTCAGCCAAACGTGCTCTTTCAATTTCTTTTTCTTTATTTTCAATCCACTCTTGTGCATCTTCAATTAATTTATAGATAATATCATTTGAAATTACTTCAACACCATATTCATCTGCCATTGCTTTCATTTCATCGTCAAGTTGTTGTGAGAAATTTAAAATTAAAGCATTTTTTGGATTTTTCTTTAAATCCGCTCCTGCATCAATAATATCAATTTTAGTAACTTTTCCAATTACTGCTTTTCTTAGAGGTATTTCATGTTCTTCTAAGATGTGGGCTAAAGCTTCTAATGAACCTAGAGTATCTGCTTTTACTAGAATTCCTTCTTTATTTGAAATAATATTGATGTCTGCTTGTTCTGCTTCAAGCTCTGCCCTAAGTTGAGCTACAAATTCAGGCTTTGCGTTTTTTCTATAGGTAATAATTGGCATTCCTGCTTTAATATCTTTGAACTCAGGACATGCAAGTTTCATACCAGATGCTGCTTTTTCTTCTTTAATTGTTTTAAATTTAGTTGATGAATCCCTAATTTCTTTCATCTCATTTGGTTTTAAAATACTCTTTAATTTTGATTCTTGAACACCATCTACATCTAAAGCTAGTACTTGATCCCCTGCTTTTACTATACCATCATATAAAATTACATCAATTGTTTTTCCAAGACCCGGATAATCTTTTACTTCTAAAATTACTCCTTTTGAGATGTCTTCATTTTCAATTGTTAATTTTTTCTCCATATATTTTTGAGTTAAACCAACTAATGTTGAGAGTAATTCTTTAATTCCTTCTCCTGTTTTAGCTGAAACAGGAACAACAGCGATTTTTTTTGTAAAGTCATCAACACGATCATATCTATCTGCTTCATAACCAAATTCATTAATTTTACCTACGATTTCATATACTTTTTCTTCTAAGATATAATTAATGTCTTGTCTTTGTTTTTCAATTGATTGAAGAAGTTTTTCTTTTGGATGAGATTGCCAACCAGGCATATTATCTACTTTATTTGCTGCTACAATAAATGGTGTTTTCATTGATTTTAAAATTTCAATAGCCTCAATTGTTTGTGGTTTAAAACCTTCATTAATGTCTACTACTAATACTCCAATATCTGAGATTGACCCACCTCTTTTTCTCAGTGAGGTAAATGCTTTGTGACCTGGAGTGTCAATAAATAAAAGCCCTGGTACTTTGATTGCTTCTTTTGGAATAAATCCTTCAACTGATTTTATTAAATCTTTTTTAGGTACTTCTGTTGCTCCAATATGTTGAGTAATACCTCCTGCTTCTTTTGCAATAATTGTTGAATTTCTAATATAGTCAAGAAAAGAAGTTTTTCCATGGTCTACATGTCCTAGTACTGAGATAATTGGTTGTCTTAAATATGCCATCGTATTTCACCTAAAATAAAGTAATTGTCTATTAAACTAGTAAAAACTAAATAAAGAGTATTTATAAATTATTTGGATATTTGTAAAATTATTTTTGTAATTTGAGATAATCAAACAAAAGAGTATGATTTTCAAATACCTTATGTGCGTGAGATAACTTCTCTTTTGTATTTGAAGTAATTACTGCTAATGTTTTTATACCTGCAGCATTACCACTTGTAACTCCAGATGGTGCATCCTCTATAACAAAACATTCTTTTTTATCGAATCCCGATATCTTCCATGCTTTTAAATAGGGTTCAGGATTTGGTTTTGAATAATTAAAATCTTCTGCAGAAAGAATTGTATCAAAAATATTTGGGAAAAAACTTGAGCAATGATGAATTGCAAATTTTCTTTTCGTCGAAGTTACTAAAATTAACATTATTTTTTTTTGTTTTAGTTCTTTTAAGTCATCATATACATCATAAGGTTTAATCTCCCCCATATACTTTTGAAATAATTCTTGTTTTAGTTCATGAATACTTTTTTTCTTTTCTGAGGAAATTTCTTTATTGTTTTCTTTAGCAATAATTGAAATTGTGTCTTCAAATGAAACTCCTCCCAATTCCATTAATCTCTTTTCAGTTGTTTCCAACCCTTGTGATAATAATGATTGCTTCCAAGATTTTACATGTGCTCCCATAGAATTAACTAAAGTCCCATCCAAGTCAAAAAATAGGGCCTTCATTTTATTAAATTAATTCCTCGTTTACAATCAACTGTGCTAATTGTTCAAATAATTCTTTATGATTTTCGGTGTAATAATGTGCTTTGTATAAATCTTCTTTTTGAAGAGTTGTTCCAATTGCTACTACATCAAAACCTCCCTTTAGTGCAGATTCAATACCCATTGGTGCATTTTCAATTACCATACATTCATTTGCTTCAAATCCTGAGAATTGTTGTGCTTTTAGAAAGGGTTCCGGGTGAGGTTTTCCAAGAGACACATCACATGCAGAAATCACATTATCAAAAATTCCTGGGAAAAATCTCTCAACACATTCAAGAACTCTTTCTCTTGGAGAACCCGATACAACAGATAAATGGAGTCCTTGTTCTTTAAGTGTTAAGAGTTGTTCAAAAATAGGATAAGATTCTATTACAAAATATTGTTTTTGGAGTTGTCTTTTTTGTTTTTGAAGTTGCATAATTTCTCCAAGGGATAATTCTACCATATGTGTTGCTGCTAATTCTTGAACCATTAACTCCGATTTCATTCCTTCATAGAGCATAAGTTCTCTCATTGAAGCATAAATACCCACTTCCTCGAGTACTTTTTTCCAAGCAGTAAAATTTCCTTCAATAGAGTCAACTAGTACACCGTCCATATCGAAAAATAGAGCCTTCTTCATTCTTCAGAATCCCCCATTTTTGATCGCTTTTGTTCCAAATCCATATCGAAAAATAGAGCCTTTTTCATATTCTAAGCACTTAGTTGAATAGAGACTTATAAATTTTTATTTTATCTTTGAGGAGATAACACTAAAGAGATAGTTTTTTTTGGAGCAAAGTCCCACAATTCCTACAGTACCTTGCATCTTTTTGATGTCGTTTTAGCCCACAAGATTTACATGCTATTCTAAGTGTTTTTTTTTCTTCTGCAATATATCTATTCATAGCTGTGATATGTACTGGAATAATTACAATAAATGAAACAATTGATATCATAATTAATGCCCTTCCCAGTGATGTAACTGGAACAATATCCCCATATCCTACTGTTGTAACTGAGACTAAAATGAAATAAAAAGCATCCCAAAATGTAGATATAAGAGGATTTGCCATATATTCTACTTGGAAAACTAAGGCAGCTGATACAAACATCAGCATAAATACTGTGAAAAATATCCTAAATACGAAGAGTTTTTCTAAACTAAAATCTAATTCTTTTTCTTGTTCCATGTATTGTTTTGAAACATTTAAAAATCTTAAAAACCTAAAGACTCTAAATAATCTAAACATCCTAATTGTTTGTGATGAAAATCCAAACCAGAATGGTATTACTGCTAAAATATCAATCCAAGAATACAGGGAAGTGAAGAACTTTTTTTTGGATCTTGCAATATAGAATCTCAAAAAAAGTTCTATTGAAAAAATAATTAATAAAACTGTATCTAAATATGAGAGAATTTCAATAACTTTTGGAAATTGCATAAGTGAAGTTTCAAGTACATAAATTAATGCAGAGATAAATATCAAAACCATTATCACTACATCAAAACGCAGAGATTTTTTTGTAATAGCATCTCCAAAGAATTCTTCTAAAGTTTCATAGATTTCTGATCTTTGAAATGATTTTGCCATAATTAATGTGAAAAAAATGTTTTTATATATTATAGTTTTCACTAATAAAGAAAATTACATCACTTCCTAAAGTATATAAATTAGATTTCGATTATTTTTTTATGGATAGTATTAATTCATATATTTACAAAGTATTTGATGAGAGTATTACAATTATCTCTAAATTGGGAAGTATGCAGCTCTATATTGTTTTAATTTTAGCAATGTACTTTTTAGGAGAAGTTGAATTTAGTTTATTGTTAACATATGGATTGCTAGGAATTACTTTAATTGCAATTCCAATTAGATTATTTTTATTTAAGGAAAGACCAAAAAGAGAAAAGTTTTCCAATATACTTGAAAAAATAAAAGCTTCAAGTTTTCCTTCAATGCATTCAGCTAGATTTTCATTTATTATATTCTCTGCATTTACTTATGTCAAATCACAAGAATTTACTTTATTTTTAGTAAGTATATATGTAATTGTTTGTTATCAGAGGATTCACAAAAAAAGACATGATATTTATGATATTGTAGGAGGTCTAATTCTTTCTACATGCATAGCATTATTTTTATTTAATCTCTAAGAGATTATGAAATAAAAATATCTAATAATAATTCTTTTGATTTATCATAAATTAAAGTAAATAATGATGTGTCTTTGATATCTTCATTTTCTGCTCTAAATAATACTTCTAATTTTGCTCTATCTCTTCCTTGTATTTGTGAACTTAAATCAAGTAACACAGGGGTTTCTCCTTGACCAATATCTCCATAAGTTATTTTTTCACCATTTATGAAATAACTCAACGAAGCATCTGAATTTAAAGAAGCAAGAACGATAATTTCATCATCAAAGAAATAATAAGATTCACCAAATTGACTAACTCCTGATTCTAAAGTTACTTCAAATTCTAGAGGATTTTCTCCTGGACGAACAATTACTATTGGAGGTTCTTCAATAATTGTAGTAGAATCATCTTCATAAGTTAATTCTATTGAATATTCTTGATTTCCAATACCTGTTTCAAATTCACAAATAAAATTAACCCCATCAAATAAACAATCTCTTTTTGTTGGTATAGAAACAGAAACTACTTTTTTGTTAGAAACAATTGATCCTGAAATGGATGTTTCTTTTTGAGTTGTATAAAAATCATTTCCATGTAAATAAATTTTTTCAAAAGATGCTATATCTTCAAATGTTGAAATACTTAAGGGACTACTAGAATAAGTATTTCCTTGATTATCTTTTGTCTCAACAAGATACTCTCCTGGTTGTACACTTAAACATTTTCCACCTAAAAAGTAAGGAGTACATGAAGATGATGGAATTGAATTACCTTGAAGGTCATTAATGCTTGCTGAGATTACCTCTGAATGTGTACCATCAATGTGAATTTCTAACATATTATCATTAACAATACTATATACCTGAGGTGCTAAGTAATCATTTATTTCATTAATTGATGTTTCATAAGATTCTTGTGAAAATTGATTTCTAGCTTTAAGTGATATTTTTTGAAGACCTGGACGTTGTTCTAAAGGAAGAGAAAATTGATCTTCTAAATATGTTCTTTTATAGTCAACATTTTGATAAGAAATAATTTCTTCATATCCTACAAAACTTGATTGTACTAAACCTGAGAGAGAAATATTGTTTTTTTCTAAAGTAATTTGAGGTGTTGAAGTATCTAAGGATACTTTATCATTTAATCTAGGTGTTGCAATTGAATTACCCACAATGGAAGTTCCTGTAAAACTAATATCTTTTTCTTCAACATTAACATAAGCTTCAAAATAATTATTTGATGTGAAAAATGATGGTAGAGCATTATTGATTGTAAAAGTATTCCAATCAAAGAGAGAATGATTTATTATTCCTGAAACTTTCACATAAGTTTCTGGGAGATTAGAATTACCTCGAGAAATTTGAGTCATAGAATCAATGATAACTTGAACTTGATTTTCTTCTACAAGATACTCATAAGTTTTTTGATAATCCCTATTTTCTGAATCTATATAATGAAATGTAATTTGCCCTTGAGACTTAGGTAGATTGATATCATAGAGTTCTACTTTTTCTTTTGAAATAATTGAATATGATGTATGGTCTACTCCATCAACATAAATATGTTTAAATGCAATTGCACCATTTGTTTTAATGTTAATATCAATTTGATTATTTTTTGAGAATAATTGTTTACCATAAACTTTACTCTCTGAGCTTTGAGTTTCAATCATCAGATCTAACTGTGATTGACCACTAAATGAAATTGATTCCCCACCACTATAAGTTTTACCAACTAAATCTTCTGCTGTAATTGTATATTCAATTGAATCTCCCTCGTATTGAGAGATATCAAATACTACATAGTTTCCAAACCTTTCTGAAGGCTGTTGTGATGATGTTCCATATTGTAGAGTAATTGATGAGTAATCTATTCCCACATCATCTTCAATAGAAAATAATAATGTAGATGCCTCTACTTGTTTAACATGATTATGACTAATAATTCTTGGTGATTCTTCGTCTTTATATAGCGTAAATAGTTCATAGGAGTTATCTTCTCCAAAAAATTCTACAATTACTTTTTTATTTTGAGATGAACCTGAAAATGAAAATGTGTTATCTCCTTGAGGATAAATCTCAGAAATATACTCTCCATCAACAAACACTGTAAAATCTTTTCTTATAGTTGTTTTTCCTGAAATTGTAAAACTGTTTTGGAATACTTTTTGAGTATTTAATTCTTGAAATGAAAATAAAGTATTATCATAAGTTACTTGATAAGAATCTAAAACTTCTCCTGTTGTAGATCTTGCTTCAATGATATTCTCACCCACATTTAATTCTATAAAGTGGCCAAATGAATTATCTACAATAGCTACTTTTTGTCCATTTAGATAAAACATTGTTCCTTGATTTGCAAGAGCAGTACCTGAGATAAAGAAGTTTCTCTCAAAAGTAATTTTATTGATTATTGAATTTGCTTTTTCAATACTATTTTCATCAAAATCAAATGACTCTATTGAAGAGAGTGTATGTTGTGGCATTTCTGAAGAATAAACATATCTTCTCAGTGGAGCAGACTCTAAACCATTTGGAGAAACTGATACAAATTCAACAAAACTAGGTGAGTTTAAATTTAACTCAATTGTAAATAATAGATCATCACCTACTTGAGCTTCACCTAATAAATTTCCATTTACATCTCTTGCGACAATAGTATCACTTGAAAACTCAGCTCTACCTGAAATGGATGAAGTTGTAATTAATGAAGGAAGAATTGGTTGCTTTGGAGCATATAAATTAACAAATACTGAAGATGAAGATGAAGCAATTTGTTCATTGTATTTATCATATCCTTGTGCAAATGCAATATATTCTCCTGAGTCTATAATTGGATTTTTTAATGAGTATGAGTTTTGTGACTCTTGAACTACACTATATTCTAATTGTGGAGTTTTAGTATTGTAGATAATAACATCACCATATTCTACATATGAGTCTTGTACTAAAGACACTTCCGTAGGTGTTGAATAGTAGATTTGACAGTTTTCTTCTTGTGAATCAAAAATACAAGAAGCATGAAGTGGTAAGAATAATGAGAGTAAAATACCAAAGACAATACATATTTTAGATAACATAAGTGAAAATCGACATAAATCCTTATAAATTTTATCCACCAAAAACAAGGGACTACGATATCGATAAATGGATAAGTCAAAGAAAAAGAAAATTAAATAAATATTGAATCTGAGTTAAAGAGTTCCTTTAACTGAGATAATAGTTCTTCTGAGAGTTGTAATGATGCATATTTTGAAGTATCTACATAGGAGTCTTTTGTTGCTTCAATTTTTTCAAATGAATTCTCTTTTTTCTCAAAAACATCCCCTGAGACATTATCAATTGCAATAACTACTCCACCATATGAGAAAACCTCACATGTTTTATTTTCCCCATAAGAGAGAGTTAATTTTCTTTTTGAGAGTTCAGAGAGAACTGCTTTATCTCTATATTCTTTAATTTCTGCTAGTACCACTCTTACATCTTTGAGTACTTTATTAACTTCAGTTGTAGTAATTTTTCCAGAATCAAAATCTTTTTTCCCTTTAACAATTGAGGTGAGAGATTTTTTAACAATAGGCGATAATTTTCCAGAAATAACATATTCTCTTTCAAAAACTGAGATAATTTCTTTTTCAGATATATCGGAATATCCCGGCAGTGTTCTCATTTGATTTAGTAATTCTCCATATGCTGAGAGAACTGATTCTTTTGTTTTTTCATCATTGATTTCTTCAAACATGGACTTCATATTTTTTAAAAATGAGTCTGCTTCTTTAAGCATTTTATCAATGTCTTTCCCTTTAACTTCTGTTTCTCTATCATGCTCAATTTTTTTAAATAAGGCAATTGTGTCTTCTAAAATTGTAACATCTTTTTGAGAAACTACTTTTTCTTTTTCTAAAAGAACTTCTTTGAAGATTTTAACTGTTTCTTTTGGAGTTGTTGGGTTAAATCCTTTGAGCATCAATATTGCCTGAGCTGGATTTAATACTGCATAATAGAGATCAGTCATAACTATTTCTGAGAGTTGTTTTTTTGCTCTATCTGTTAGCTGATATGCTACATTCATGTGCATATCAATTGCCTCAGGTGATGGTCTGATTTTTCCTAATTTTAAAAGTTCTTTCCATGAATTGTAAAGTCCTCTATCATAGAATGGTACACCATCTCTTAAGAATGTAAACATTACTGGATGTGCATCTTTTAGCGCGTCCCAGAAATCAGTTAGTAGATATACTTGTGCGTGAACTTGAATTCCTGTGAGTTGTGCTACTTCTTGAGCCATTTGTAAAATAATTCTTGTAAGTTGGTCTTTTACTTGCATCCTAGACATTCTTTTAACATCTGTGTCGTCAACTACTACAAATACATCAAAGTCATTTGATTTCTCCCCTCTAAGCCATGAACCTGCTCCTGCATATACTACTACATATTTTTCAAACTTTTGCAGTAGCATATTTCTGTGAATATCAATTGATTTTAGAGCTGAAATAAATCCTCTGTTATCTTCAAATACAAATGAGGATCCAAGAGATTTTAGATCATCATATACTGAGTCAAAACAATTTTCTCTAAGCATTGAAATACTTGATCCTTGAAATGTTATGGATTCATTAGCCTTAAATTTATATGTTGCATATTCTTGATTATATTGATCTTTTTTCTTTTCTTCAATTAAATGTTTATCAAATTCTTCTCCGAGCAATAATTTAGGATCAAAAAATTGAATTGGTTTTTCAAAATCATCTAATAAAAAATTAAATGTTAATTTATCAAAATTAGGAATTGGTTGATTATTTTTCATCTCAATTGATGGAGTAATGTAAAAACCCATTGATTTTCCTAGTGCTTTTTCATTAACTAATGCAGAAAATTGTTCAAAAAAATCAATATGTTGTTCTAATTTAGATTTTATTTCCTGAGGTAATTTTCCTATTTCTTTGTAAAAAGTATCTAATCTTGAAGATTCTTTTGTCTCTTTAGCCATACATGAAAATCGCACTCTCATGTTTATAAGCTTTTCTTTGATTTATTTAGTGGAGAAGAATGAATATGTGTGAATTCATATTCTTATTTGAGAAAAGTATTTAAACCTATAAAATGATAATGTATACTTGATGAACAAAACACTCACTAATACAATTGAATATATTAGATATTTTTTATTAGTAGTGTTTATTCTAAACTAAGTCTCATCTATCCTTTAAGATTTGGATGAGTGGGACTTTAAACTAACTTATTTCTGAATCTTCTACTATTAAAATGAATGAAAAATTACAAATTACAATTGAAGGGAAACCATTCCATATTGGCTCTATTGAAGATTTTCTAAATCAACAAGAAGTAATGCACAAGCAATGTGAATCAATGGGTTCTCTAAATCGAACTTTTGCACAACACTATTTATTAGAACTTGGTAATTGTTCGCATAATAATTATAGAAACAAACTTTTTGAGTTAAATGAGCTAGGAATCAATGTTATTGCATACTCTCCTAATGATGATTATCTTGTTAATCCAATGATACAATCAACACCAGATAGATAAATATTACTAATAACAATACATAATATTTAAATAATAACAATGACAAAATTTACTATGAACTCACCTGAGATAAAAAAACTTATTTACTCACTTTCAGAACTTGAGAGAAGAGTACTTCCATTTTTATTATCGACTACTTCCCTTGAAGAAGTTGCTAATAATTCATCAATGGAACTTCATGAAGTAACTACTGCTATTCAACTTTTAGAACAAAGAGAGATTACTACTTTTATTAAAGAGGAAATTTCCTCAATTGAACTTGATAAATTTGGTTTGGAGTATGTTGGCACAGACTTGCCAGAAATTCAAGTACTCAAACTTCTCAAAGAAAAATCTCATACTATGAATGAAATTCCAAAAGAATTAGTAGGGTCTGCTATGGGAGAGCTTAAAAAAAATAAGCTTATTGAATCAGTTAAAGGAGATAATGGTATTATGCTTAGTATAAATGATAAAGGACTAGAGTATTTACAAAATAACTCAGAGAACCCTCTTAGAGAATTTAATGAGAAAGTTGAGGTGTCAAGTCTAAGTGAAACTCAAAAAGAAATTTTATTAAATTTTAAACAAAGAAAAGGATTTCTCAGAGAATCAATTACCAAAGTATTTAGTTTTTCTTTAACTGATTTAGGAAATGCTGTTGTTAATGAATATGCTCAACACTATAAAAATTTAGAATTATTAGAGACAGTTGATACTCAAATGCTTAAAACAAAGTCTTGGAAAAATAAAGAGTTTAGACATTATGATGTTCAAGTTCCTACTTCAATTCCAGATATTGGTAGAAAACATCCTATGCTTGAAGCAAATGAAATATTATCGAAGGTATTTCTAGAGATGGGTTTTAAAGAAATGAGCGGACCTTTAGTTGAGAGTGCATTTTGGAATATGGATACGATGTGGATTCCCCAAGACCACCCTGCAAGAGATGAGCAGGACACATTTTATTTGGAAGAAGAATGTGATATACCTCAAGAGTATTTTGATAAAGTTAAAAATATGCATGAAGAAGGAATTAAGAAATCCCATACTCCAGTAGGAGAATTTTCTAAAGAAATCTCAAGAAAACAATTACTTAGAACTCATTCAACATCAACTTCATTTAGAACATTATATGAATTATCTAAACAACATAAAGCAGGTGAGGATATTAATGGAAAATATTTTTATTTAGCAAATGTGTTTAGAAATGAAGCAGTTGATGCAACACATTTAGCTGAATTTTATCAAGGAGAGGGATTTATTATCGGAGATGATTTATCATTAGCTGATTTAATGGGATTTATTAAAGTGTATTTATCTAAATTAGGATTTGAGAATATTACATTTAAACCTACATTTAACCCTTACACTGAACCATCAATGGAAGCACATTATTATGATCCTGAAATTGGGAAGTCTTATGCATTAATTAATTCTGGAATTTTTAGATCTGAGACTCTCAAGCCACTAGGTCTCCAGGACAAAACAATCATCGCCTGGGGATTTGGAGCATCTCGTCTTGCTGCAAAACTTGCTAATAAAGAATCTATGAGAGATATCACGGGTGCGACTTGCGATTTAGAATGGTTAAAATCAAGAGAGCAAATGCAAAGAACAATTGGAGGAAAGAAATAAAATGGTTTATGTATATAGTAAGAAATCACAATTAGATAACTATCTAAAGGAAGAATTAACAACAGAAGAAGTTAAAGAAACTCTTATAGATCTGGGGATGGATCTTAAAGGAGAAAAAGAATTAGAAGGTAATGAAATTGAATTAAAAATTGAAATTACTGCTGAGAAAATGGATATGATTTCAACTTGCGGAATTGCTAGAGCTATTAATTATCATAGAGGATACCTTAAAGAACTTCCAAATTATGAATTAAAAAAAGGAGATTTAGAAGTTCATGTAAAAGAGAGTGCAAACAAAGTTAGGCCAAAAACGGTTGCAGCAATTTTAAGAAATGCTCCTATGAGTCAAGAACTTTTAGATGAGTTAATTGAAATTCAAGAAAAAATCCATGATTCATTTGGACGTCATAGAAAAAAAGCAGCTATTGGTATTTATCCTATGGATTCAATTTCATTTCCAATTTCATTTCTAGCTGAAAAACCTGAGAATATATCCTTCCATCCTCTTGAAGCTGAAGGCATTATGAATGCTGCTGAGATTCTAGAACATCATGAAACTGGAAAAAAATTTTCTCATCTTCTTGATGGAAAGGAAGTTTTTCCAATATTTAAAGACGCAAAAGGAGAAATTCTCTCCATGCCCCCAATTATTAATTCACATAAAACAGGCCGTGTTGAAACACACCACAAAGACTTATTTGTTGAAGTGTCAGGGCATAATTTGAATCATCTTGATAATATTTTAAAAGTTCTAATTACAACATGTATTGAACTTGGATGTGAGGCTGAGAGTTTAAAAGTTCATTATCCAGATAAATCAGTATATGAGTTGTCTCTGAATTCAACTACAGATACTATCTCTTTAGATTATGTTAATTCTTTAATTGGAATTAATGTGAGTGAAGATGATGTTAAATCATTACTTCCAAAAGTCCAATATGGATGTAAAGCAATTAAAGATGGTGAAATTATTGTAGAAGTTCCTGCATATAAATCAGATGTTTTCTCCGACTCAGATATTGCCGATGATATTGCAAGAGCATACGGATATAATAATATAGTGCCTAAAATTCCTTCAGTAGATTCAATTGGAGAAGAACTACATGAGACAGTATTTAGAAACAATATTCGAGAACAATTAGTCTCCCTTGGATTTTTAGAACTCTACACTTATATGCTTACTTCAACTAATCAACAATATGATTTAATGAACAGTAAAGCACATAACCATGTAAAAATTATAGACTCCGCTGAAGAAGGAATTAATATGACCAGAACTTGGATATTACCTGAAAATTTAAAATCTCTTACAATTAATAGAAAAAATAAATACCCTCAAAAAGTGTTTGAGTGTGGTTTTACAATCCAAAAAGACTTAGAAAAAGATACCAAAGCTAGAAATGAATTACATTTATCTGTATCAATTGCAGGACCTGATTCAAATTTCACTAAAATAAAAGAAGTATTAGATACATTATCGCTATTAAATTCCTGGAAGTTAGAATTAGAAGAATCGACCCATCCATCATTTATTGAAGGTAGACAAGCGCGAGTTATGGCTGAGGGACAGGAAATTGGGGTGATTGGAGAATTACATCCTAGAGTTCTTGAGAACAATAATTTAATTGTACCAATTAGTTCTCTTGAGTTAAATTTAGATAATTTTTATAATTAAATTTTTGAGAAAATAACAAGAAATATAAACTAGACAAGATATAAGTATCTATGTTTGGCATTTTTAAAAAGAAACATCTCTCAAATCATAAAAAATATTATCTCAATAAAGATAAATCCATATATATTAGGATTTTAGACCATGGAGATTATTTTGAATGGGAGAAATTATTAGATTTTAGCTTTAAAAACTTACCTGCTCCAATTTTAGTTAGTAGAAAAAAAGACAGAAATTTATTTTCCCAAGATAATTTTATTTCAGCAGGAATATTTATTGAAGAAAAATTATCTATGACTATGAGTTTATTAAAATCTAGTCCTAATGCAATTAATAAAAAAGTTATTGAGGAGTATTATTTAGATACCCATAATGACCCATCATTTCCTAAATTACTTGATAGACTTAATAGTAATTTTGATGAATTCTTTGAGTTAACACGTTTTGGATCGTTGAATAATATTAGTGGTAAATATCTACTAAAACTCATTAATTTTTTAATATTTCAAGCAAAAATTCATTCAAAGAATCAAAAAAGTATGCTATTTTCAATTACTACCCAAGAACATTCAATTAAATATACTAAACTCTTTCCTGAAGGAATTAGTAATAAGTATTCAAATCTTCATTTCACATCAATTGCAAATATTGATATTACATTTACTATTTTTGATACCTACAAGCAAGCTAGATGTGGTAATGAATTTTTTGAAATGGAAAAAGAAAATGAACAAGAAGTAGCATAAATAATAGCTGAGGTAATAATAATGAATGAGAGTAATAAAGCATTAGATAATTTTGAATGCATGGTTAAAGATGCAATTGAAGAGTTATCTAATGATAAAATAACACTTGAAAAAAAAGTTATAACATGTGTTAAGATACATGATTTTTATTTTAATGAAACTCAAAGGAATCAAAAATTACTCTCAGATACCTTTGATTCTTATTGTAGAGAATATTTTTCTTCTAGTTTAAATGCAGTTGAATCACCACCTCTTGAAAGTTTAGGAATTACGTATAAAAGAGAGAGGAGAGGAGATTATGTGTTTTTAGCTTGAGATTCTTTTTTATTTTTTTTAGTGTTTTTTTTGGCTTCTTGTGATTTTTGTAATGTAAAAGAATGATGAAGAGGAGTTCTAATTGTTACATTTTTGAATGCCTTTACATCTTTGTCAATTACTTCTTGTAATATCCCTATTTGTTTGAAATAGTTATCATTTGAAAATTTAGGTGGTGAAATTTTTCCGGGTTGTGCTTTAAACCATGATAATTGAGCATGAATATAATTTCTTTTGAGGGGTTCTTCTTGTTTTTCATTCCACTCTTTAATGAGTTTATCAACTTCATCAAATGTCCAATTAATTGATGTAAGATATGTCAAAAGTAAAAATAGACCTCTTTTTTTTCCATCAATGAAATTGTGATTTAGAGCAAATTTAATTGTTTCAGGAAAGTCTTTTTCTTCAATTTTTCCTTCTATTTCAAAAACTTCACCTGCTCCAGATGAGAGAACCATTTTACCTAGTGCTTCTCTTTTTTTGTTTTTTATGATATTTATTTTATCTTCTAAATCTTCAGAATTAATGTATGTTCCACTATCTCCTGTAAAAGCATCATCGTCAGGCTGTTCTATTAATTGTAGAAGTTTGTCTCCATCCTTTCCATGCTTTTCATTATAGTTTAAAAATTCAAAATCTTTGTATTTTTCTGGATCTACATTTTCTGGTTTTGCCTCTTCTTTTGAGAATTCCATAATCCTATCATTACTAACTGGAATTGATACTAACCCTGATTTTTCATTAAATGAATATGGCATTCTGAAGAGATGACGTGATGTAATTAAAATAGTATCAATTTCAATTACTTTCATAAAATCAAAATAATGACTCTCCTCATCCTTATTTACCAAATCTTCCATTGGAATATCATATCTTTTTGATATATTATCTATACTTCCTTCTTTATCTAAAATTGTTTTTGATATAATTCCTCTGAGTTCAAGCATCAAATACATTGCAATATTTTTAGCTACCTGAGGAAATAATAATCTTGTTTCATTAAGACCATTATATTTAGAAAAAGCTTCAAAAGGAATTGCTAGGTGAAATCCTTTATTTCCTGAAAATTTCGTTGATACATTATAAACACCTAAAGAATAGAAATAATCTATTAAAATTTTTCCTACAATTTGTGAATATTCAAATGAAACACCATCAAGATCTAAAATTAAATCCCAACCTAATCTATTTTGATCTCTGTCTTTGGGATTTTTTTCAGAACCTAACATCAAAGGATTAAGCCACCTCTCCTCTGAGCTGTGAAATGACCTAACTCCTTTATTGATGAGCTTTTTTAAGTCAAAATAATTTTCTATAACATCTGGTCTTTTACCAAAATAACCATCAAACATTACTCCAATTTCTCTATTTTTTGAAAAATGAAGAATTCTCTCTTGAATATCTTTTCTAGAGTAAAATTCCTTTGCAATGTTCTCATCCATATGTAATAATACTGATTTTTAATTTATAAAGCTGGTGTCTATGAGAAGTAGAAAAGTAGGGCTTGAGTAACAAAGTTACGAAACCCTAGCTGTGTAAATCTTCAGCAGAAGTTTATGAGTAAAGCTGGTGGGTTTGAGTGGTAGAAAAGTTGGGCTTGATACTAGTGAAATTGAGGCTTGAGGATTTGAGACTGGTGACTAGAGATAACCTTATCTATAGTAAAAATCATGTATTACAATGGGTAGTATATTTCAGGT
Organism: uncultured archaeon; assembly: GCA_937138345.1. Lineage (GTDB taxonomy): Archaea > Nanobdellota > Nanobdellia > Woesearchaeales > UBA583 > UBA583. Next base: position 31,683 of record CAKZOW010000019.1, read on the forward strand.
CATATTCTTTTTTAGGTGGTTGTTGGTAGTTCTTGTGTTTTTTGTTGATTTCATATGGATTCTCTAATACTTCTAAGAGTTGATTGAATTTGGTTAAATCTTGTTTATTAACATACTCATCTATTGCTTCTTCGACAAGATAATTTCTTGGAATGATATGAGGATTTACTTTTTTCATGATAGTTGAATCTAAGCCTATTTCTTTTAATTCTTGTCTTAGATTTTGAAATGTATTAGTTTGAAATTCTTCATCATCAAAAGTTCCTGGATGTTCTAATTCAATAAATGTATTTGTATAATCGGGATTATTTTTTTGCATCCAATTTTGGAATTTTTTGATTATCTTCTCGCAATTTATTTCTTCTTTTATTCCAAGTTTTGCTTTCATCATTGAATTGAATTTTTCTTCATAAAGGTCTTCAAATTTTGATAGTGACTTTTCTAATAATTTTATTGCTTCTTTTGGTTCTTCGTCAATAATTGGAATTAGTGTTTCTGCAAATCTCTCTAAATTCCATAGAAGAATATTTTTTTGGTTTCCAAATGAATATCTTCCTTGAGTATCAACTCTGCTAAATTTAGTATTAAGGTTATATGAATTCATAAATGCACAAGGTCCATAATCAAATGTCTCTCCTGTAATGCTCATATTATCAGTGTTCATAACACCATGGACAAAACCTACTCTTATCCAGTTGATAATCATATCAATTTGTTCGTTCATTACTTTTTCAAAAAATTGTAAGTACTTATCTTTCTTATTTTCAAGTTCATTGAAATGTCTTTTAATTACATAGTTAGTAAATTCTTTGAGCTCTTCTTTTGAACTAGAATAAGATACAAACTCAAATGTGCCGACTCTAATATGACTATCCATTACTCTTGTAAGAATTGCACCTTGCTCTATTTCTTCCCTTATAACTTGATTATTAGTTTGAACTACTGCTAAACTTTGAGAACTTTTAATGTTGAGATTTGTAAGTGCTATGCTGTATAGATATTCCCTAAGTGCAGAGTTTAGTGTTAATAGGCCATCACCACCTCTTGAATAAGGAGTAATACCTGAGCCTTTTAGTTGAATATCTACTCTTTTATTGTTTATTACATGCTCTCCTAAAAGTGCTGCCCTTCCATCTCCCAAATTATTTAAATAACCAAATTGATGTCCTGCATATCTTTGTGCAATTGGTTTTTCTAAGAGTTTATTTCCTGAGAGTATTTGGATTAGTTCTTCTTCAGGTTCATTGATATTTAATTCATTTAAAAGTTTATTGTTTAGAAGTAGAAACTGTGGATTTTCAATATTTTTAAGAGTAATATATGAGAAAAATTTTGGATTTAATTTCGAATATGTCGTATCAAAATTAAAACTCATTTTATTTGATTAAATTAATTCTGTGTCTGATCCATCTTCTTTTACTTCATGAATATGAATACAATTTACTGGACAGCTCTCAGCAGCATCCATGTTATCTTCGAAATCTTCTGTTAATGGACTTTCATTAGTTCCTAGAATTTCTTCTTCTCCATTTCCTGTTTTTGTGTGATTATGAATTGAGGACTTCCCATCATTATCCATAAACCAATGCTTTGGACACACCGAAGCGCAGGCTGAACAACCAATACATATGTCTCTATCGTGAATTATTTTATATTTTTCTGTCATTTTTATTTAATATTTCGTTATACACAGTTTAAATAAAAATGAGCAAAGTGACTCAATGAATCACATTTGTCATTTTATCTAATAATGATAGTTTGTGTATTATTATAAAGATTACTTTTCAATCATATCAAAGACATCTAAAGCTAAATCAATACAATGGTTTTTTGTAGTTGGCCATTGTCCTAATGTTTCTTTAATGAAATCTGGATTAAGGTTTTTAATTTCATCTACTTCTTTTCCTAGAAGATACTCACAAAATATCTCAAAACTTGCAGTATTAAGTGCACAACCATTAAATTCATATTTAAAATCTTTAAATTTGTTGTTTTCAATTACTACATACAAAATAACAATATCTCCACAAATTTTTGATTTATGATAAATTCTTTGAGTATAGCTTTCAAGTGTTCCGGAGAATTTTTGATTATTCATATAATAAATAATTTGTTTTGTATACTCATCCATAAGAAAAATAAATAACTATGATTTATTAAATTAATTGAACCCTTCTCCTTCGATTCTCTCAACTAATTCAAAACCACCTTCTTCTACAATTTGTCCTGCTTTAAGAACATGAACGAAATCAGGTTTTAAGTATTTTAAGATTTTTGAGTGGTGTGTTACAAGAATGATTCCCATGTTTGTCTTTTCTTTTATTTTGAGAATTTGTTCTGAGAGTAATTTTAGAGCATCAACATCAAGTCCTGAATCTAACTCATCTAAGAGAGCAAAATCTGGTTCAATAATTGAGAGTTGGAGAATTTCTGATCTTTTTTTTTCACCACCAGAAAATCCAACATTTACTGACCGAGTTCTAAATGAAGGGTCCATATTTAATTCTTTCATTTTTTCTTTTACCAGTTTGTGAAATGGTGCCATTTTCATCTCTTCTCCTTTGATTGCATTATATGAGGTTCTTAGAAAATTTACCATGGTCACACCATCAATTTCAATTGGTGATTGAAAACACATAAAAATTCCTTTTTGAGCAACTTCATTTACATCTAATTCATTTGAAAGTTCATTATCTAAGAGAATTTCTCCTTGGGTTACTTCATAAGTTGGGTGATTCATAATTGAGTTGAGAACTGTTGATTTTCCAGCACCATTTGGTCCCATAATAACATGAACTTCTCCTTTGTTTACTTTTAAATTAATTCCTTTTAAAATATCTTTTCCTTGAACTTTTACATGTACATCTTTTAGCTCAATAATTTCTGTCATAGAAAAGTTAAGTTGTTTTTGTTTATAAAAGTTAACGATTGTTAACTATGTTAACAATTGAACTCACATAGAAGATAAAAACGTGTAACTTAAATTTATAAATAATTGTTACTTTAAAGTAGTATGAGTTTGAAGAAACTAGTATCAAGATTAGATGGAACACCTGTGAAGCATGAAGAAATAGCAAAAATGATTTCTGCAAAAAGTCAAGTCGAATTTGACAAATTATTTGCACTAGAGTTGACAAGGAAGAAATTAGATTTATCTAATGTTAGCTATAATGATTCTGAAAGTGAATTCCCTTTTTTAGTTGACCAGGATGAAAGTTACATTGTAGGTATTTCGCCAAGAGAATTGATGGTAGATACTAGAAAAAGTACTATTTTAAAATATTCTAGAAGTTTGAAATCAAAATGTGATAACTTTAAAACTCACGAAGGAATAATTTTATTTCTTCCTTATATGATGAATGGAAATAAAATTAGACAATCCCTAGAAAAGGAAATTCCTGTTGCTTTTGTTAATTTAGGTTATGATTCTAATTCTCTAGAAAGAAGATTTAGAAAATATTGTAATTAAAAGATTACTTTGTTTTAGTTTATTCTTTATTTATGTAAATAATAGATTTAAAACAACTTAATTTCACAAAATTTTACAAAAATTATTATTTTTGAAATTATAATATTTTGTTATAATTTTCTTCAATAGTTTTTTTAGTTTGTTCTAAATCTAACATGATTTCTCCACGAGAATTATACGGTGTATCAAATTCAACTAACTCAGTAGCAAGGTCTCCATTCTCAGCTTTTTTGATTATGTATGCTTTGTTTCCAACTGCTCTTATTGTTTTTACACCTAAAGAATTTTTCATCTCATAAGTTGTATGAAGATGGCAATCAATTGTGAGTTTTGAGAGTGATGAGAGTTTTGCAGCAACTAAGAGTGTTGGCATTAAATTTGCTTGTTTTCCATCTCTCCACGCTCCTTGTCCAACTTGGCCGTGAGAGATAAAGACATCTAAGTTTTTTATTCCATTTCCTTTTAATCTTTGCCAATCAAAGTCTTGTTCTAAATCTTTTTTTGTTTGTTCATTGTCTAAAAATTCTCTTTTAGGTTCTACAGGTACAATTGCCCTTCTTGCTCTTTGATGAATAAAAAGTGAATCTAATTCTTGAGGAAGGTAAATTTCATGGAGGTGTGGCATAAGAGCATTTACATTTGAAACTCCAGCAACTGATAATCCGTTAATGTTTGAAACTCCTTGTTCTGCACCTAGGTCTATAAATAATTCTTTATTATTAATTTGAGACTTTACTAGTTGAGGGAATTGTGCTGGTTCATGGTTTCCATTTAAGAAGTAAGTTTTTACCTTGTATTTGTTAATGAGCTCAGCTAATTTTTGAGCATGAACTTCTAAAATTATTTGAAATAATAATTGTAATTTAATTCTCATCTCATAAGTTATTGTTTGAATCGTAGTTGAGTTTTTTTCTATGGTTTCTTTTACTTTTATATCAAGTTGTTTTTCTTGAACTTTTTTGAAAAGGGAAGTAATTTGCTCTTTCATCTCAGTTGAGAGTTGTTGATAGGAAGATATTTTCTCAATTACACTCTGCGCATTTGATCCAAATTGTAAGAGTCTTTGATACTCTGAATATGTTTGAATATCATCTTTTTCCATATCTCTTTGAAGAATTAAACTTGGAATTTCATTAGGCATTCTATATCCTAGCAGATGTGCAATATTTTCAAAGTTATAATCTCCAATAATATCACCTCCACATACAAAAGGAATTTCTTTTTCTTTAGCTGTTTTAAAAATTTCTTCTAGACAATCAAAATGAGCATGATGGTCTGAAGATGTAATAAATGTATTGTTCATATTTAAAAATCAATTATTTATTTTATAAGGTTTTAGTACAATGCATCACAACAAACTTATTTAAACACATCCAACCTAAATGTTCTATGGTTAACAAATTAAAAGTTCATGATAAAAAAGGAAATTTTGAACAAGAAGTTGAAATGAGTGGAAAAAGGTCTATGCTTGATGATATGCTTGATAATGGTGTAAATGTTTTTTTTGGATGTATGGGAGGATCTTGTTCTGCATGTAAATGTAAAATTACTAAAGGGCTTGAGCATGTGGATAAAGAGGCAATGGGACCACAAGTATACTCTGATGTTGCAGAGGACGAAGTATTGTCTTGTATTGCAAGAGTTAAAGAAGGCGTAGATGGAGAAGAAATCGAGCTAGAGAAATGTCTTTAGTCTAGCTAAAGGCGACCAAAAATATAAATAAATTTTTGAGTATGTCTATAGTTTGCTAAAGCAAATTATAGTGATAAGAATGGATAAGGTAAGTGTCTGATATGTCATTGGTTTATTAAAATATGATCAATAAAAATTATTTCAAATAATAATTATTAATTACTTTTTCTCTCTTTTACCCTATTAAATACATAATATATTTCTCCTCTATTTGAATAGGAATACATCAATATTATTGCAATTAAGATTACTACAAATATTACTCCCAACACAATTAATTCAAAAAGAATTGATGATAGAGGCACAGAAAATAATAGGATTTTTCTAAGTATATTTTGCATTGCTAAGTAAGGATTTGTATATTCTAATATTGAGACTAATGAAGAACTTAGAAGTTCTAGAGGAAGAAGTACACCCGAAGTTAAAAATAGCAAAAATAATACCATTAATTGACTAATAAATAGCGATAATTGGCTTTGAGCAATTTGTCCAATAAAAATCCCAATTGATACAAAAACAATTAAAAATAAAAATAATAGCATCAAAATAATAGCTAAATCTAAATAGAGAGATTTAATGAAAAATACGTAAAATAAAATAGCAATTACTGAAATTTGTGCGTAGAGTAAAACTACTACTGAACTTATTTGTGCAATAATTACTTTTGATGAAGGTGGTGCCGCTAATGCATTTCTAAATCTAGATTGTGATGTTTTTTCTTTAAAACTCAGTACTGAACCTAAAAATAATGAAAGTAATAAAATTAATGTTCCAAATATGAAAGGGAAAAGTGAGCCTAATTTTGAGTTTGAAGATTTAAATGCATCTTCAAATGTTAAACTAACTGGAGTGAGTAATGTATCTGCATCTCTTAGATTATATGACTGTGTTTGATTTAGTGAAGCTAGATGAATTTGAGATTGTGATTCTATTGAAGAGTCTAGAGTTTCAATCTGTTCAAATCCTTTTTCAATTGAACTTTTTTGTGATCTAAATGAGGAACTTAAATCTTGTTCAACATCATCTAAGTCATCTATTAATGATGTTAATTTTTTCTCAAATGTTGTAAATGTATAGGAAGATGAACCATAAGACTCTAATGATCTTTGAGCTAAATCTACATTATCTTTTATGAGATCTAATGCATCATCAATTTCTTGTTTTTTTTCATCGGAGATATTTTCTAATTTAATTAATGAAGTTACTTCAATTGTTTTATTAAGAGCATCTTTTAATTCGTCATTAATTGAATTTACAAAATTAGTTTTTGATTTTAAGAGTTGTTCTGCTCCAGTTTCAATTTCATCTAAATCTAAAGTATTTGGATTATATGCTAAGTCTGCTTTTAATACATCATTTCTAATTAAAGTTATTGTATTTTTAATTTCTTGAACTTGAACTTGTTTATTTGTATTAGTTGAAATAGAGATATTTAAAGTCTCTTCAAGATATTCTAAATTCTCAATTAAATCATTAATATGCTTTTTTGAGAGGGCATAACTCCCACCTTGAAGAGTTGTTCTTAAAATATTTTCAACTACTTCTTTTACTTGTGCTTTGGAATTATCTACTAAAATAATGATTTCATTTTCTCTTCCTTTTTCTATATTAAAATTTTCTGGATAGATAATACAACTTTGAACTCTTGCTTCTTGAAGTGCTACAATACATTGGTTTTTTGAATCATAATTTACAATGTAGAAACCATTGAGATTTAATTCTGAATTAATTATTTCTTCAGTTTCACTTCCAATTGAGTTAATAATTCCTACTTGGAAAGAATATGAATTCTCATTATAATACATCAATGTCATCAATAATAGTAATAAAATTGGACCTAAAAATAAAATTGAAAAAGATACTTTATTATTTACTAAAATTTTGATGTTTTTTTTAAACATCTCTATAAATTGTCTACCCATGTTTTACAAACTCCATAAAAGATTTCTTAAGATTTTTTGAATGCTCAAGTACTTTTATCTTACTATTATTGAGCATACACACTCTACCATTTAATTCCTCAACTTCTTGAAGGTGGTGACTTACAAAAATAATTGATACTTCTAGTTTATGAAGTTTTTTAATATATTCTAATAGTTCATCTCGTAATTTAAAATCTAAATTTGCTGTAGGTTCATCTAAAATTAAAACTTTTGGAGAATGAAGAAGTGAACATAATAAATCAAGTCTTTTTTTTTGACCCTCTGAGAGAGCTGAACCTAGATTATCAACTACATGTTCTAATTCAAAGAGTTTTAATAAATCCTTTTTTTGCTTCTCTAATGTTTCATGTTCTATTGAGTATAATGCTCCAAAATAAGATATATTCTCTTTTACTGACAATTCTGGGTAAAAAGAATGGGATTGTGATGAATATCCTAAAAGTTTTTTCCTCGTAGTCACATAGTTATATTTATTTTGATCAAGAAGATGAATACTTCCAGAGTTTTGAATTTCTAATCCGCAAATGATGTTTAAAAGAGTACTTTTACCTTGACCTGAGAATCCTACTATTGAGAGAATTTCTCCTTCATGAAGGGAAAAAGATACTTTATCTAAAATAACTTTGTCTCCATATGATTTTGAAATCTCTTTTACTTCAATTAATGTTTGAGATGATTTTTTCACTATAGAGAATTTTGATAAAAAAGAGTTTATATATTTTTATATACACTTATCCTCTAATTGCAAATAAAAATATACTATTATCGTAAAAGATAAAATAGAGTATTAGAGAAAATGAACTTACATGTAAATATTCTTCTGAAAGACTATTTCCATCATAACTATACAGATAATGATGAGATGAATTCCCTATTGAAAAATATGCTTTATTGTTGTAAATTGTAGCACCACTAACATAAGAAATATTAAAAATAGAATCAATTGTAGGGTTTGTTATCTTAGTTATTGAATTTCCGTCATATTCATAGAGTGCATCATTATAATTTGAAATCAGTAGTGTATCCCTATACTGTGTATACCTACTACTTTCATCAGAATAAAATGGAACACTAGAAAATGAGTCAGAACTATTTGAATTTAAATTAGCAATTAATTCTATATCTGTTCCATTAGTTTTAAACAATTCTCTTCCAATTGTGGAATTAGTGGCTGTGAAAAATAATTCATTATTATATACAAAAAAATCATTTGGATCTGAACTATTAGTACCAATATAAACATCCCCTACTAAAGAGATATGAGTCCCATTAGTTTTAAATAACTCATTTCCTGAAGCTCCATTATTTCCTACGTAAAAAATCTCATTATTTAATCTTTTAAAATTAGATCTACTATAGCCGTCATTGAATGTTCCAACATAAAGATCTTCAATAAGATTGATATTTGTACCATCAAATGCATAAAGCTCGTAACCTATTGTCCAATTATGATCCGATCCAAAAATTAAAAAATTATCTGTGAAGGAAAATATATTAAAAGATACGAAAGGATCTAATAAAACTGCATTATTTCCTGAAATTAATTCTTCTGTTAAGTAAATTCCTGAGTCATTTAATTTAAATAGTTCCTCACCTACTGTAGCATTAGATCCTAAAAAATATATTTCTCCGTTAAATTCGATAAAATCTAAAAAAGGATTCATTTCAACATTATTGCTATTAAACCCTAAATTTGGTGTAGATAAGCCACTATCATTATAAATATAAAAATCATAAAACCCTTGTGAGTTATTATCTCCATAAAAGTAATTTTTATTATTGTATGTAAAAAAATTATCTAACTCAAAATTTTCAATAATATTATCTAAATTTGATTCATTATGTAAAAATACATTATTTGTAGATCCATTATTTAGTCCAATTAAATAATTACCTTCAAAATTAAATCTGTATGAAGTCCCGGGAAGAACTCCTGTAGAAATTACCTCTTTAGTTATATCTTCAAATGTATTATTTCTATATGCTAATA
>CAKZOW010000020.1 GCA_937138345.1 uncultured archaeon
TTTAAGAAAAGCATGCACCAAAAGAACTTAAAGCTTCGCTTTATTCATTCCAAATATCTTTGATATTTACAACTGCTTTAGTGTGCCGAGTAATATCATCTTGTCCGATTCTTGGACATGCAGTGTTCACCCAACATTGAATGTCTGGGAAGTTTTCCATTTCTGTTTCTAAAAAATTATCTCCGATGAAGTAATAGATTTTTTTTTTAGGATATAATTCTTTTAATTTAAGAGCTGCTTGTTTGTATTCCTGACCCCATTTTGTTGTCACAAAAACACCTATTTTATCGCTCATATGAAATTTAGCCATTACTGCTTTTCTTTTTTTGAGATATTTTGAGATATGGTTTTCATCAATGACTTCAGTGATTTGTTGCACAACATTCATTAAAACAACAGGTTTTATTTTTTCTTCATATTCTTGTGCAAGTAGTAATGCATTTGGATGAAAATAACCATCTCCGATATATACAAATCCATCAATCTCATCTAAATCTAATTTTAATGAATCTTTGTATGAATCACATCCAAGCATTTGCCCTTCAATTGATGTCCTAAATGGTTGGGATGTCTCAGATGTAAAGCCTTCTTTTTTAAGTAATTCTTGAACTTCTTCTAAGTTTGGTCTAAATTGCACTGAAGAGAATACTCCTAAGTTGAGTGTTTCTCCTTCTTTTTTTGGAAATGTTTTGTGAAGTGTTTCTAAAAATGTTTCAGGTACTTCAAAATCTATACCAAAATGTGCTTTTAAAAATAATAATCTCATATTTTTTTTCCCTTTTTCTTGTTGTTTATCAGTTTTTATTTCTTCCATTTTTACCACATACCTTTTCTTTTTACGTATACTGAGTGTCCCCATTGAACACAGAGATCAAAGTCTAATTCTTTTAAGTGTAGAGGCACATCACATGCACCAAAACAAGGTCCAAAATAGGTAAAAAACTGTGCAGAGGTATTTTTTTCAAGTTCATCTACGATTTCGTGAAAATAATATTTCAGACCATCGGGAAATTGAAGTAATACTAATTTATTTTCATGTTTGTTAATTTGCTCAATTAATTTAGGAAGTTCTAAATCATAATATGTTGAATAGGACTTACCTAAAGGTGTTTCTTGTGTTTCCATAAAAGAGACAATACTTTTTAGTTTAAAAGAATATTGTAGGTGATACAAAAGATTTATATTTTAGATATGTTTGATATCACTATGAGAAAAATAGAGAGTTTAGAAAAATTAAGTCTGGAGGTATGTCAATTATCGCAAGGATTTAGAAATTTTTATATTCAAGTTGAAGGAGTGGGTCATTATTGGTATAGGGACTTTCTCAAAACTATGGATGATTTTAGTAAAAATTTAAGATTAATTTATGAAAGTGATAGGAAAGATACTTTCAAAACTGTGGTTATTGATGAATTTGAAATGTTTTATTCTGCTAATTTTAAAGAAGGCATGGATGAGACAATTTTTTATGAAAAGTTTTATGATGAGGTATTGTTAAAATATTTGGGATTATTTTATCAACAGACGGAACTATTATCTGCTTATTCTTATAAAAAATTGAAAAAATTTGAAAATGAGGAGTATAGCTTACAAGATTTGAAAATATTGAGGGATTTCCTACGAGATGAGTCAAACCATTTAAAATCCCAAATGAATTCTCCAGAAATAAGACAATTATTACTCAAAGAATTACTTACTATTAAATTATAAATCTAATTTTGGTGGTTGAGAGTTATTGTTTTTTTCATTTGAATCTAGGTTTGGAATTGGAGGCTTGTTAAGAGTTACTCTAGAGGGTTCTAAATATGATAACAACACTCTTAAGTTTTTCATAAATGTTTCAATATCTTCTAATTTCACTGTAACTTTTGCAATTTCATTTTCAAAGATTTCGCTACCTTGGATAGGCTCTTCCTTAAATAGATCATCTTCTTTTTCTTCATTGTTATGTTCGATGAGCTCAGTCATTGTAGATACTAATCCTTGAAGCGTTTCAATCATATCTTCGAGTCTAATGTCTAGGCTTTGAGTTTTTTGTAAAACATTATCTAATGTTGATTTATTGATTTCTTTAATCTCACGCAATTCATTAAAGAGCTCTTTTTTTTCTTCTTCGTGTTTTTGTTCTAGCATTTCTTTTATGTCTATGAGAAATTGTTTTTGAAATTCATTTTTATCAGTAGTTGTGAGTTGTTTTTCATTTTTAAGTTGTTCTTTGAGTTTTTTATTTTCTTCTCTGAGCTCAAGAAGAGTTTGTTTAGAAATTAACTCATATTGTTCTTCCATAGTTTAGATATAATTTTTAGTATTTTAATCGTTTGTTACTCCTAAAAAATTGGCATGATATCAAATAAAGACGAATTATTCTTATTTCTTATGGAATTATTGGAACTTTTTATTTTTCTTATTGGAGTTTCCGGAGTTATTGTTATTGCTCTTAATTTTTATTTGGAAGCTACAAATCGTTTGGGAAAGGAACATACTGTTTTTGCATGGTTAAATCTTTATGGATCTACTGCTTTGTTGATTTATTCTTTTTACAATAAAGTTTGGCTTTTTGTTATTTTAAATGGTTTTTTGGTTGTTGTTGGACTTTGGGGGCTTGAAGTTGTGTATAAGCAGAAAAAATCTATGTAAAACCTAGATTACCTTCGAAATTTTGTGTTTGTTGATTTCTTTGATTTTTAATTTTAATTCTAGTTCCATTTTCACTTATTTTGTATATAGCTACTTCACGAGATTCCCTGTATTCTTTATTTTTTGTAACATATTCTCTATTATATAGTCGAGTGATTGTTATGTATACAGAAGTAGGATCTACATTACCACGAGTAATATTTTCGTATTGGGACTCATTTTTTTGGCTCCTTCTATTTTTATTCAATAATAAATGTATTTCTCTTCCACTTTTTCCAATGGTTGGGTGTAATGTATCGAGAATTTCTAATTCTAAGGGAGATAAATTCATATTTTTATTGGTTTCTGTATATTTAAATATGTTTCTAATTCTTAATTATTAGTAATTTTTATAAAGTATTAAGATTTGATACTTTTATGTCATTTTACAAAAATTTGTTAATGAATCTACCAGAAGTAAGTAGTCCTGCTAAAAAAGGAACACTTAAAGATAGATTACTTTGGACATTTGGAATGCTGGTATTATTTTTATTTCTAGCTTCAATACCACTGTATGGAGTTTCTGGAGAGCAAGCAGATTATTTTAAGACCTTAGAACTTCTTTTAGGGGCAAAAATTGGAACATTGTTAACATTAGGTATTGGTCCTATTGTTACATCATCCATTGTTTTACAACTTCTTAAAGGAGCAGGAATTTTAAATTTTGATATGCAATCAGAAGAAGGGAAGTTTCTCTATAGTGGAACTCAAAAATTACTCACTTTTGTGTTTGTTATTGTTCAATCAATTGTATATGTAATGTTTGGAGCAGTTGCTAATGATCCATCAATTGCAAATTCTTTCACTTTTGTAGTAGTTCAGTTAGCTTTAGGAGGATTCCTAGTAGTATATATGGACGAAGTTGTTAAAAAATGGGGATTTGGTTCAGGAGTTTCTTTATTTATTGCAGCAGGAATTGGAGGAGCAGTATTTGTTCAATTATTTTCACCATTTAATGCAGTAGGAGATATTTCAATTATGGACGCAGATAGTCCTCCAGTTGGAAAGATTTGGCAGTTTTTCATCTATATTGTTGCAGGAAACTTTGCAGCACTTGGAACTGATGTATTAGCTCCAATTTTAGTTACTGTTGGTTTATTGTTTTTAATTGTCTTTTTTCAGGCAGTTAATGTTGAGATTCCTCTTTCTTTTGGAAGAGTTAAAGGGCAAGGATTTAGATGGCCATTAAATTTCTTCTATGCAGGAGTTATGCCAGTTATTTTAATTTCAGCTCTTTCAGCGAATTTTCAATTATGGGCAAGATTATTACAAAGTGCAGCAGAAAAAGCAGATGCTTCAGCATTTACTAAATTTATTTCAGAAAATATTTTAGGACAATATCAAGGAGATGTTGCAGTGTCAGGTTTAGTTCATTGGATTTCACCTGTGAGAATTTTTGAGAATTTAGGTTCATTTTTCACAGTAGATGTACTTTTAAACATTTTAACATATACATTGTTTTTAGTAATTGGTACAACATTATTTGCTTACTTTTGGGTTCAAACTGCAGGAATGGATTCAAGATCTCAAGCTCAAAGCATTTTAAGATCAGGACTTCAAATTCCAGGATTTAGAAAAGATGCAAGAATTATTGAGAGAGTTTTAGATAGATACATTGTTCCTTTAACTCTTATGGGAGGTATTGGAATTGGTCTTTTAACTTCCTTTGCTGATTTATTTTCAGCTTTAACTTCAGGGACAGGTATTTTATTACTTGTAATGATTATTTACCAATTTTACCAACAACTCGCAAGAGAATCAATGGAAGATTTCTCACTTCTGAGAAAACTTATGAGAAAATAATCTCATAATTTTAATTATTTAATTTTTATTTCTTTTTGTTACTTTTAAGTAATGTTTATAAATTCTATATTCCTTTCTATGGTATGGCAATAAGTGTTCCAAGAGATAATCTTTCTGAGAGTTATTATAGAAAAAAAGCAGCTCAAAGAAATTCAAATTCTAAACTTACAATAACTTACGTAAGAAATTCTCAAGGTAGAATGGTTAGATTAATAGATACAAATGGTATTTACTCTAGTATAGATGATAGAAGATATTCTTTATCAGAACTTGTTTTAGTAAAAGATGAAGTAGAATCAGAACTTGAAAAAAGAATTCCAGCAAAAGAATATTTAGAAGAGAGCAGTGATAATAATTCATATTTTACAGAGAAACAACTTTTTTTAGAATTACGGCTAAAAAATTATCAAACTTCAATTAAACAGCTTTGGAATCATTTGAATAAATAATTTACCTTAATTTTATATATTCTTTTTTCTTTTCCTTATTATGAGCAAAGAAGTTTTTGATACAATTCCCGAGAATATTCAATTATTGTTAAAAGAGAGAGGTCTAAGTGATCTACGTCCGTCTCAGGAGAAAAGTATTAAAAAAGGACTTTTTAAAAATAACCATAATCAAGTTGTCTGTACTCCAACAGGCTCAGGAAAAACATTAGTTGCTGAACTTGGAATGCTTGATTGTATTTTAAATAAAAAAAAAAGAGTTGTCTATATTGTACCTCTTAAAGCATTAGCATCAGAGAAATATCGTGAATTTAAGGATCAATATTCAAAGATGTTTAATATTAGAATTGCAATTGGAGAACTACAAACCGAGAGATATTCTTATGATTATGACTTACTTCTTGTAACTGCGGAGAAATTTGATAGTTTAATTAGACATAATAAAGAAGTATTAGATAATTTAGGACTTGTAATTGCAGATGAAATTCATTTATTAAATGATGATAAAAGAGGGCCAACTTTAGAGATTTTACTCTCAATTTTTAAAACTAAATATCCTAGAATTAGAATTATTGGACTTAGTGCTACAATTGGTAATGCAAAAGAGATTGCAAAGTGGTTACGTGCTGATTTAGTTGAAGATGAGTGGAGGCCAGTTGAGTTGCAGCAGCATGTTCTTTTAGGAGATGAGATGATTAGGTACAAATAGGCGAGCTTAGGGTCTGGGGATGAGAAAGGACAGGAGTTTTTTGAATGATTTTGTAGATAAGAGATAGGGAGAACAAAACTATTTAAAGTAAGTTTCTTTGATTATGTTATAGATTTATTGTGATTTACTGTTAAATTCACAGGAGCAAAAAAAATGTTTGGAAAGATTAAAGGAAAATTAGGAGATATTTTTAAGAAAAACGAAGAGCATATTGAAGAAAATGCAGATGAAATTCTTCAAGAAGAATCCACAGGAACACAAGATTCAGAACAAAATTCTGAAAACCTAGAGGCAAGAGAAGAGAAGAAGGGTTTTTTAGGTGGGCTTTTTTCAAAGAAAAAAGATGAAGAGGTGACATTTGAAGATTTAGATGAGATTAAAGAACATCAAGAAGAAGATTTAGCAGAAGATGTTCAGGATGCGGTTTTAGATGGAGTTTCTGAACAAGAAAAAGAAGAGATTAAAGAAGGAAAAGAGTTAACTGAGCAAGAAGTAGAAGAACATAGAGAAGAAGTAGAAGTTGCAATTAAAAAAGAAGAAAAACTTGAAAAAGAAACTCATGAAGATATTGCTGATCCAAAAGAAGATGAAGTAGAAGAGGCTTTAGATGATATGCAGGATTCTTCCAAGGATCAAGAAGAATTACCTGAGCCACCAAAACTAGAAGATGAAAAATTAATTGAAAATTTAAAAGAAGATGAAATAGAAAAAAACCAAGAAAAAAAAGGATTTTTTTCAAAGATGTTTGGTGGATCAAAAAAAGAAGAATCTCAAGAAACATTAGATGATGAAACAAAAGAGGAAACTTTACCAGAATTACCTCAACTTGAAGAAGAAAAAGAAGTTGAAATTGAACCTAAGGAGGAGGTGTCTGAAGGACTATTTTCAAAAGCAGTTAATGTTGTTAAGAAGAAAAAAGTAACACAGGACGATTATGATAAAATCTGGATGGATTTAGAAATTTTTTTACTAGAAATTAATGTTGCTTATGAGATTGTTGAAAAAATAGGAAGAGAATTAAAATCAGCTTTACTTGGAAATTCTTTTGATAGGTTTGGATTATCTCAAAAAGTAAGAGAAGTTATGGTATCAGAAGTTGAAGAAGTTTTGAAAACAAGAGAAGGCAATTTTTTAGAAGAGGTAAAAGAACATAAACAATCAGGAGAACCATTAAGAATTATGGTATTAGGAGTTAATGGTACGGGTAAGACAACTTCAATTGGTAAAGTGATTAAATACTTACAAAAACATGATTTAAGTGTTGTTGTTGCAGCAGCAGATACTTTTAGAGCTGCAGCTGTAGATCAAATTGCAAAACATTGTGAAAACTTAGGAGTTAAATGTATTCAACATCAAAACGGTGGTGATCCAGCAGCAGTTGCATTTGATGCAGTTGAGCATGCAAAAGCAAAAGGAGTTGATGTTGTTTTAATTGATACTGCGGGTAGAATGCCAAATAACTCAAATTTGATGCTTGAGCTTCAAAAAATTAAAAGAGTATCCAAATCACAGATGGCTTTATTTATTGGAGATTCAATCTCAGGAAATGATTTAATTGATCAGATCTCTTTATTTGATAAAGGAGTTGAAATTAATGGGGTTGCTTTAACTAAAGTTGATACTGACGAGAGACCTGGATCTATTGTTACTTGTGCATATGCAATTAAAAAACCAATTTATTTTTTAGGAATTGGACAAGATTATGATGATTTGGTAGAATTTAGGGCAAGAGATGTTGCTGAGAAATTATTTGATGTAGAAGAATAATTATTGGAATTTCATATCCCATAACTTTTCTTCATGAAAGAAGTCTCTAACTATTGAATAAAAAGGCACTTTTTTATCTTCTATTGAAAAAAGTGTATAAAGTGCATCTTTTTTTGGAAGTTTATAGTCATATCCACAGGTATAAAGAGCATCAATTTCTTTTTTCTTATTTGAGGCATTATCAATAATTTTTAGTTTTTCTGCTAGTTTTTTCCCGTTACTTGATTTATGCTTTTTACTTGTTACTTTTTTATACCATGAACTAATATTATGTAAAGAAAATTCGCAGTCTTCTTTTAAAAGAGTTCCTGCAACAAGTAAATAATTTGGAGCTCCAGATAATCTTATAGTATTTCCACGCTTATCTTCTCTGTAATGAACTTTTTCATTACCATACATACTCTCACATTGTTTCAATAATCTTTCTCCACCTTCTTCTTCAACAACATTTAAATTTGTATTTAATACTTGTTCTAATGATTTTTCAACTATATTAAATGTAGGTTTTCCTGAAACTTTACTTTCAAGTCCTCCTTGGCTAATGTTGTTTTGATCAATTTCTTGAGGTTGTGTTTTATACTCTTTTAATAGAAAAGAAAGATCTTCTGGAGTTTGAGCCACTGCATAGGATTCATTTCCGTTTTCTTGCTCGGTAATTTTGTATCCATTATCTTCCTTTTCTATAGACATAGTTTCAGGTATGTTATATGGAGATAGGTCAATTTCTAATGAGTTATAAGTATTTACTTTGTTTATTTCTTTGTTTAATTCATCAATTGCTTGAGCAATTTTTTTATTTCTTTCTTTTTTACCTTTTTCTCTTGCATGAATTTGTTTTAAATTTCCATGTTTGGTAAACCATATTTTCTGAAGTCTCAATAGTTCTTTTTGAATATTTTCTTTTTCTTTTTCACTTGA